>JAEPQF010000070.1:0-2706 GCA_017640685.1 Hyphomicrobiales bacterium | reverse complement strand
GTTGATGAGGCCTGCTGAAAGGTCAGCATCGATGGCCATTTGCTTGCCAGGCATGGCGTCCAAGGTGAACCTGGCTGCCACTTCAGCAATCCGACCTGAACCTTTGGTAATTACAATAAAGTTCACAAGAACAAGAATAGAAAACACAATAATACCAATGACAAAATTGCCTTGCATCACAAAATTGCCAAAAGCTTCAATCACATGGCCGGCGGCACTGGTTCCTTCATGGCCATGACTTAAGATTAACCTGGTTGAGGCCAAGTTGAGTGCCAATCGCATCATGGTGGCGATGAGAAGGATTGTTGGAAAGGATGAAAATTCAAGCGGCGTGTGAATAAAGAGCGCTGTCATCAAAATGAGAACAGAAAAAGTAATTGAGATGGCAAGGGCCATGTCTAGCATAAAGGCAGGCATTGGTAATATGAGCATTACCAAAATAGCAATGATGCCAAGGGCTAGGCCGATATCGCCATGCCCTTTCATTCTGCCAATTACCGTTGTCTCGCTCATTTTCTTCTCTCACGGGCTATTCCGCAGCTATGGCTGCGGGCCCTCCGTTGGGCGGCGTTAGACGCCGGGCTGCGCTGGCGCTTCGCCATGGCCTACTGCCCTGAAGAAGGGCAGTACTCCTTCTTCGGGTTTTTGATTCTGTTCTTTACTTACTTTTACTAAATTGAGCTGAATGCTCGAACTGAGTTTACGATGCAACAGAGCGGGTCTCATTAGGTTGAGGGATTTCAAGTCCTTCGTCGCTATATTGTTTCAGCTTATTTCTTAAGGTTCTGATAGAGATCCCTAGGATGTTCGCTGCATGTGTTCTATTGCCAATACAATGATCCAGTGTATTTAATATTAGATCTCGCTCAACCTCTGCAACAGTCATTCCCACAAGATTTTGTTGCACGGCTTCAGCTGTTGCAGCAGCAGCTGCAGCTGGTTCATTTGTCAAGTTAGTTAGAGCTTCTGGTGGGCGAATTACATCTGGTGAGATTTCATTACCATTTGACAACAGGACAGCACGGTGGATGGTATTTTCAAGTTCGCGAACATTGCCTTGCCATTCATTTTGGAGAAGCGCGTTTATGGCTTCTTCACTTAGAGTTTTTCCATCTAACCCATTGGCTTCGGTGTATTTTTCAACGAAATGAGTTGAAAGAGCGATGATGTCCTCTTTGCGCTCTCTAAGTGGTGGAATGGTTAGGTTAACAACATTTAAGCGATAGAGTAGGTCTTCTCTAAAAGTGCCTTCTTGCACCGCTTCAGCCAAGTTTCTGTTTGATGTGGCGATGATGCGAATATCAACGGGGACAGGTTTGTTGCCACCAACACGGTCAATAATTCTTTCTTGAAGAGCGCGTAGAAGTTTGGCTTGTAAACGGACATCCATTTCTGAAATTTCATCAAGCAGGAGCGTGCCACCGTTTGCTTCTTCAAATTTTCCGATGCGGCGATGAAGGGCACCGGTGAAAGCCCCTTTTTCATGGCCGAAAAGTTCTGATTCGAGTAAATTTTCTGGAATGGCTGCACAATTTACTGAAATAAAGATTTTATTAGCTCGTGCTGATTGTTCGTGAACATGACGAGCCATCACTTCTTTACCGGTTCCGCTTTCTCCTGTGATGAGGATGCTGGCATCTGAATTTGCGACTTGATCTGCCATTGCGATGACTTTCGTCATCACTGGATCACGATAGATCATCGCTTTTTGATCTCTCGATACGGCCGTTAAGATGGCAGCGATTAATTCAGGATCTGGTGGGAGGGGGATATATTCTTTTGCGCCGGCTTGAATGGCTTCAACGGCGGCCCTTGTGTTTTCGCCGCTGCCACAGGCAACAACTGAAACGTGGATGTGTTCAGCTTCTAGGCGTTCGACCAGTTCTCTTATGTCAAAACTATCCTCAATCATTATGAGGTCTGCGCCTTGGCCATTTCGTAGTTCATTTAGAGCTGTTTCTATGGTTTGGGCATGAGTGACTTTCGCGCCGCTTTGCATCGCGATTTTGGTGGCTGTGCTAAGGTTGCCGCTGAGACTTCCTATAATTGTTAGACGCATGGTTTTGCTCCTTCAAGGGGCTTGTTTTTTAATTAATCTTTTTTGTTTGAGATGATTTCTGTCATGGTTACGCCGAGTTTTTCATCAACAAGAACAACCTCGCCTCTGGCAACCAGTCGGTTATTTACATAAAGGTCAATGGCTTCACCAACTTTTCTATCAAGTTCAATGACATCACCTTCATCTAAGTCTAATAGATCTGATATTTCTAAGTTAGTGCGCCCAAGAACAGCTGAGATTTTAACTGGCACATCGTAGACGGCTTGCAAGTCTTCGACTTGTTTGGGGCCAGTGTCTGCTTCTGGTGTGCTTTCTTTGTCTGAGGCATTTTCAGAGAAATCTGTTAGCTCAAGATCATCGTTTTTTGCTTGATCTTCACTCATGATGAATTCTCACTTTTGTTTAATGGTTCATTTGCTGGGGCTGCAATTTGCTCTATTGGTAATGAGGGGGAGCTTAGTTCTCCAGTGGGTGTTTCTTTTGATGCGAAATAATTCCCCAATGCTGATCTGATTGAGTTCATAATTTCATCTACATTTTGCGAAATGCCGCCATCTTTCCAGGTAATTGCAACGTCACTATCTTTTAAATTTGGGTCTTCAATTACCTGTAAATCTCCGGTGTAGCCACTTTCACTCATCCATAAT
>JAEPQF010000006.1:5159-49371 GCA_017640685.1 Hyphomicrobiales bacterium | reverse complement strand
GGATAAGAAAATCAGAACAAGGGCCGATCTACAACAGATAATAAGATTATGCAAGGGATATTCGAGAGTTTATTGCTCTCAAGCGAATGTTTTTAAAAGAGAAGGCGGTGCCTCTTTAATATAAAACGCCCCCCACATTTAAAAGTAAGGGGCGTTTTGCTTGTTTCGTTATTTTAGCGTCTAACGTACTTTGGTGTCTAAACGTAAATGAATGACAAGCACAATAGACTTATCAAAAATCTAGCTTATTCAGCTTTACGGCCAGTTTCGTTCAAATCTTTGTCTAGCTCGATGTCAAACTGCTTGCCACCTTCACAGAACACGTCGTCAAGCTCATAGCCGTCGTCTTCTTTTTCGATGTCTTTCGGGTCCATCTCACATTTCATTTCTTTCAACTTAGCCATGATTTTTTCAACTGTGGCTTTATCTACTTTTTCATCATCATGGTCATGATCACCATGCTTGCCAGCAAAAGCAGCTGTTGGACCAGCTAAAGAAAGTGCAACAAGAGCAATTGTAAGGGTTTTAATGATAGTTTTCATAATGAAGGTTCCTTTACTTAGAAATTATATTACTTGATACTGATTTTGAACTGCTGTGTCTTACCTGTCGTGCCGGGGATACGCACGATGTAGTTGCCAGGTTTGATCGCAATGAACGAAACTTCAGCCTTGCCGGCGGCATCAAATTCGATAGAATCGATGGCCATTGGGCGAACTTCGATATTACTAATCACAATTTCATTCATCCAGATTGCACGGAAGAAGCTTGCACCAGTAATTGCCAATTCAGCTGACCCATCGGCTGTAATTTGCATCTTGTAGTATGTGCCAGATTCAAGAACCACATCCTTACCCAGAGGCTTACCTGCAGAAAGGGTCACCTCAATTGGTTTTCCGCGGTTACAAGATGATAGCAGACCAGCAAAACCAAGTTTATCGCAAATTGGTTTTGCAGAAACAGATGTAACTGATGCAGGGGCAATAAGGCCCAGCGCCAGTATCAGACTCAATAATAACTTTAACTTCATTTCGGTAATCGTTCCTTTCCTCAGACTTTTAGTATTTTTGATCACTCACCAGAAATGTCTCAGAAAACCATACCTGATAAAAATGAGAAAAATATGAGGATGGCTTGATAAAACTAAGAAATTTTTGAGAAGAAAGTATAGGCCCTCGCTATTAATTCAAGGAACTTATACTAAAGTTTAGAAGCAAACATGTTAGTAGAGTAGGGGGGCCATGCGTCTTAAAAATTGCTCTCATAGATAACTCTTCAGAATTTATAATTTTTGCAATATTGGAATTAAAAATGAAAGCTGGTTCCCAATCGTTCGATATAATCTACAAAAACCGTTGCCTCAGTAAGTTGTGAATTGATCGCTTGGGAAACAAATTCTATATTTTGCCATTATATAATGTTTTGTTTTTTTCAAAGACAGACTTACTTTAATGGAGGTACTAACATGAACTCCAATAACATTAATCGACGTCATTTTCTCACTGCGGGTGGGGCCATGATTGCAGCTGGGGTAAGTCAAATTTCTGGCCTTTTACCGGCTCAAGCTCAAAATCTTGCCCCCACTCCTTCTATGCGAGGCGGATCTAATAATTACCGCCCTGGCGCTCCTATTGTGGAACGGATAGGTGGAGGCGGTTTTTGGATGAGTGGTACAGTGCGCCACGCTGGTGATGGAGCTCCTTTAGTGGGACAACGTATTCAAATCTGGGCTCATACAACAGAGGGATATGAAAACGAACCTCAAAGTCATGGCGCAACCCTCACTGATGAAAATGGGAAATTCCGCCTTGAAATGCCGCATATCGTCCCCGCTTTTGGGCAACCTCACGGCCACCTCGCTTATGATAGTGGTGACTATAAGACGGTTTTTTTACGCCCAGTTATGCCCAGTTCAAAAGATAAGGGTCTTGAGGCGCATTTCGTCCTTGAACCAATTTAAGCAATGACTTTAGAGAAGAAGAATGTCATCCACATTGTCTTTTTTTGGTGTGCTTTAATTGCAGCCTTAGCGGTGCCATTTATATTCGTTGTCACAAGCCCATTACTTGCTTGGCGCAGTCCTATTTATATCATTGCCTGTTTTTCTGGAGTGGTTGGCTTGGGCCTCTTGCTTATTCAACCATTGCTCATTGGAGGCAGTTTTCCTGGGCTTTCGAAACACTTAGCAAGACGTGCCCACCCATGGATAGGGACTTTACTACTTTTAGCCGTTTTGGGGCATGTTGGAGGGCTATGGATAACCAGCCCTCCAGATGTGATCGACGCCCTTACATTTAATTCTCCCACACCATTTTCAAACTGGGGCGTGATTGCCATGCTGTCGCTTTTTACTACAACCCTTTTAGCGATATTTCGGCGACGCTTACGGTTACGACCAATAAACTGGCGTTTGGCTCATAGTTTTTTGGCACTTGTGATTGTGATCGGGACAATTGTTCATGCCATTCTTATTGAAGGTACAATGGAGACGATGTCTAAAGCCACACTATGTTTGTTAGTTCTGGTAGCGACTATAAACACCTTGTTTGGTGCGCTGCTTTTGACTGGTTTACGCAGTTCGGCAAAACAATGACTCGAATAATCGTCTATTAGCGCTTCAGTTGTCATTTCTTAACTTCAGATGCCCACTAGGCATCCGCAATCTTAGCTTCAGATGCTCACTTTTTTGATGCAGCTTCAGTTTCCCACCAGAAACCGCCGCGGCATCCGCATAAGAAACAACTTTTTAGGACGCTTTAGTTGCCCACCAGCAACCGAGCTGACTTTATTTATTCGTGCTTACAGCTCCCCTCTATCATTAGGTGATAGAAAGCTGTATACACGCTTTGTCCATAAGCGCTCTTCGATTGAAAGCGCTCACTTTTTTGCGTTTTATGAGGAAGTTGATGCTGCGCCGTTTATATGATTGGGTCCTTCGCCTTGCTGAGCATAAACATGCGCCATCTGCGCTGTTTGGTGTTTCTTTTGCTGAAAGTTCTTTTTTTCCTCTTCCCCCTGACTTGATGCTTGTACCTATGGTTTTAGCCGAGCGGATAAAGGCGTGGCGCTTTGCGCTTATCACCACTGTTGGCTCTGTTCTTGGGGGTATTCTTGGTTATTTTATCGGCGCTGCACTGTTTGAAACGGTTGGCCAGCCGATTGTTGATTTTTATGGTCTCTCTCATAAAATGGACTTTGTTTTCGAGAATTATAAAGAATATGGTGCCATTATTGTTTTTATCGCCGGATTTACGCCTATCCCTTATAAAGCTTTTACCATTGCTAGCGGTGTCGCGGGATTAAGTTTGCCGATTTTCATTGTTGCGAGTTTGGTTTCTCGAGGTGCGCGCTTTTTTATTGTAGCCGGTTTGTTGTATTTATTTGGCGAAACAATCAAAGCCTTTATTGAAAAATATCTTGGTATACTCACATTGGTATTTACAGTTGTCTTAATCGGTGGGTTTTTCATGATTAAGTTTTTGTTTTAAACACCAGTGCTCACCTTTGAAGATTGTAAACTATGGATTTAAGATATGAATATGATTGATCTTACCAAAAATGCCGAACTTTTAATGGGGCTTATTTTTATTGCAAGCCTTGCTTTAATTCTTGGGGCTTTGGGATTTCAACATCTTGGTGAGCTAGCTCCTTGTGATCTCTGCTACAAACAAAGGTGGGCTTACTACATTGCTATTGCCCTTATTCCTTTTGCTCTTTTTATGTATGGTCGAGATTTACCTCAGATTAGCCGCATCATCCTTTTCATTATGACGGTTGTGTTCTTTGCAAATATGGTGCTTGGGATTTATCACTCTGGTGTTGAGTGGAAATTATGGGCTGGGCCCTCTGGCTGCTCCGCAACCGGTAACCTTGACGCCACAATTGATCTCTTAAAATCTCTTGAAACAGTAAAAGTTGTACCTTGCGACAAAGTCCAGTGGAGCTTTTTGGGGATATCTATGGCCGGTTATAGCGCTCTTGCCTCTCTTGGCCTTGGGCTTCTCTCTTTATTCACCGCGTTGAAGGCTTGTGACAAAGCTTAAATAGTTCAAAGACTTAACTCTCAACTTTTTTAAATTCGACTTTTTTTCATCATTATACCTTCGAATTTCTCGTGTCTTTTTAGCAACAAAAAAGTTAATTCATCTTAATCTTTTCATTTTTATTCCACATTGTCGCCCCTTTGCTACGGTTAATTATAAACATCAGACGGAGGCGAGAGAGTAAAGCGTACCTTCCTGAATTGAGTAATGCGTAAAATGTGTAATGCGTAAATATTGAGTACCGGTTGTTAGTAAAGAGTTCCGTTTAGTATTGAGTCCCATAGGTGTTGCGTAGGGTTGTTTCAGTACGGATTAGTAAAAGTTATGCCGGAGAGTATTGAGTACAGGAAATTTGCCTTCTAAAGAGCGGGTTGAATGGACCTTATATAAGTGAAGTGGATTTGAGTTATGGTACCAAATAAAAAAATCACATCATCCGATGAGCGTTTTTTTGGCACCTTGACCGATCAACATAAAGATCAAGCCACGCCACGGACCATTGTTGCACCCGCTCTTTCAGTTTCTAGAGCTGCCTCGCATGGACGCATTCGTAAATGTGTCTCTGCCAAGCAGTCTCGCAAGTCCCCCCTCACACCCAAACGAGGTGGCTGGCCAGCGAGGCAGTTCTTACAGAGTTTACGGTCGCGTATCAGACCATCACAACGTTTGAAGAAGAGCCATCCCCCAGCTCAAGAGGTGTTTGTTTCTAGTCACCTCTCTTCTTCAAACGATTGCCTGAAGAATTCGGGATGGACTCATTAACTGGCCTTTAGGTTGCCCACAAGCAACCGGCTTTTTAATTGGGCCTTCAGGTTGCCCACAAGCGACCGGCCTTTCAGACTTCATAAATTGAAAGCTGAAATCCATCTCAGTGGCAAGTGAAACAGGTCCAAACCCCTGATAGATGCACGAACCCCAGTATTGCGTATGTTGTGTACCTATTTCGACCAAGATCACTTGCCACCATTATTTTCTCTCACGAGCTACTCCGCTGCAAAGCAGCGGGCTTCTCCGAGGGGCGGGGCTTGCCCCGGGCTGCGCTAGCGCTTCGCCATGTCACACTGCTTAAGAAAAGTGGTGCTCCTTCTTCGTAGTTTTAGATTGAGTATTTTGTGATTGGCCACTCGCAACTTTCGCTTTATCTCTCACAGGCTATTCTGTCGCTGAAGCGACAGGCCTACGAGGTGCGGCGCTAGGCGCCGGGCTACGCTCCCGCTCCGCCATGTCCTGACGCCGAAAATGCGTCACTCCTTCTTCGTAATGCTGGTTTGATTGTTGTATTTCTTTTCAACTCTATGAGCATTTGTGCTTTTAAAGTTTTGAGTTAATTTGGAAATTTCTGTCAATTCAAGTCCGGCAACTGTCTGTGGATAAGTTTTTTGAAGCGCACTTTTTAACCATATTTAGAGCCGAGACTCTAACGAACGATAAGCTGACAGAAGAGGAATAGAGTATGTCACGTCCTGATTATGTTAATCCAATTGAATGGGAACTTGCTTTATCTATGGCGCGGTCAATTTGTGCCGATGTATTCAGAAAAGGTGGCACACCTAAAGATGCTTTGCGCACCTACGGTGTTCAACAAACAATTAGTCACCCAAACTGGCAATGTGCGATTGATATTATCGCTTATTCGAATTGTGCATCTGGAAGTTCTAAAGCTCAAGCTGCTTAATTTTCTCTCACGGAGATTTTTTTGTGCTTCAGATGCCCACAAAGCATCCGCACTATTACCTACGAAGGGCGGGGCTTTTTTTGCGATCAGTTTATCTGTACTCGCTGCGCTCCGTTCAGACTGATCTTGTGCGCCGCCGGGCTACACTATCGCTTCGCCATGTCCTGACGCCGAAGAGACGTCACTCCTCCTTCGTATATAAATAATACTGCTTGTTATCTCTCACGGGCTAATGCTTTTTTAGTGGCGTTTCAGGTTGCCCACAAGCAACCGCGCTATCGCACTTCAGATGCTCTCTCTTTTGGTGCCTTCGGTTGCACATTTTTTGAGACGGCTTTAGGTTTCCCACCAAAAACCGCCGCAAGCAACCTTACGTAATAGTGTACGGATGCTTTGTGGGCATCTAAAGCAGATTAGGTACGAGAGACAGCGCAAATTTTAGTTCAAATATGTACCAGAAAGGTTTGTGTTCTTTTCTTCTGGGGCACTAAAGTGATTGATATAACGATCGCTGATATTTTCAGTTGGCATAATGATCATAACGTCCGTTGTACCAAACTGGTGATCAATCACAGCACCTTCACCGATGTAAGCGCCTAAACGAAGATACCCTTTGATCAATGGTGGCATCGCTTTTAAAGCTGCTTTCATATCAATCTCTTCTTTTGGCATGAGATTCATATTCACATAACGGTTTTTATGCGCCTTAACTTTCCACTCATCTGGTGCAGAGGCATGGTGATGCAAAAAGCTTAAAGCAAGAGCATGCTCTTTAGGGTCAATGCCTTCAAAACTCGCACAGCCGATAATAGCATTCGCTTGGTTTTCTTGAATGTATGCCCACAAACCGCGCCATAAAAGCTCAACTGAGCGCTTGCTTCTATATGGCTTTAAGACACAAGAACGACCTAGTTCTAAAAACTTATGTGTCATCTTATGTCTTGCCAGCAATGGCTCAATATCAAACTCATTTTGAGTATAGAAACCGCCTGATAATTTGGCCATCTCTTCCGTCAAAATGCGATATGTAGCTACGATCTTTGATTTTGGAATGAAGGGATATTTCGAACTGTTATATTCATGATCCAGGACCAAAAGATGATCGCAAATCTTATCAAAAACGTCGATGTCTCTACGCTTCATTTTGGTTTGGATATCAGGAATGGCAGACATTTCTTTATAGAAAACTTTATAGCGTAATCTTTGTGCTTTTTTGATTTCTTTTTTACGAGACGCCAGGCGAACTTCAAGGTTGCCCATTCGGCCATAGCTTTGTAATTGCTTCCTTTTTTTCAGCAATCGCGCTTTTAGCGGCTGATGGTGTGCGGCACCAATCGCTTTATGATCATTGGCCATATGAGAAATACCGCTTAGATAATGCTTTGACAATGAGCCAAGTTTTGCGAAGTGGTTTTTCGTTTGCTGATTAGTTTCAGCGTCAAACTTGTTTTTAAAAACCATCGGTGATCGCCCTTATTGCTAAATGTCTTTATTGAATAAATCTCAAGACAGTTTTACCTTTTAGAATCACGCTAAACTTTTTTGTGCTTCAGATGCCCACTCTTTTAGTGCTCCTTCAGTTGCCTACCAGCAACCGTCGTAGCATCCGCAAAAGCAACCGCCGCAAGCATCCGTACTTTTTTCTATGCTTCAGATACCCACTAAATACATATGGGGAGCCATAATAAAAAACAATGGCACCTTTCATCGGAATTAGACGTTTTTACTGATTTAAATTGACATTCATGTGACAAAAACATGATTTTGGATAACAGCTCTATGACTTAAATCATTCAACGGGGAGGTCGCTTTACACCTGAGGGCTTTTGTTTATTGAGCAAATTTATTTTTACTCAACCGTTTATATTTAAAAAAATCAAGCGACTCAATTCCATAAACTCATAACTTCAAATAAAAAGCCATCCCCAAATCTTTTTGGAGATGGCTTTTTACTGATTTATTTTAAGTCTTCCCTAAACCCAAAACCATTTAACCAAGGGCAGCTGAACTTTCTTGTACGCGTTGTGTCGCAATATCAACCATTTCAGTTGCTTGGGCGATTTCGCTAACACCGCTTGAAATTTCGTTCACACCGTCAGCAGCTGTTTGCATGTTCGCTGACATATTGCCCGTTACAGCTGATTGCTCTTCAACGGCGGCTGAAATTATGGAAGAGATTTCATTAATTTTACCAATGGTTTCAGTGATTGTTTGAATGGCTGTTACCGCTTCTTCTGTGGTCGATTGCACCATGGCAATCTGATTACTAATTTCTTCTGTTGCGTTCGCTGTTTGGCCTGCCAGTGATTTCACCTCAGATGCCACAACCGCAAAACCTTTGCCAGCTTCACCAGCTCTTGCTGATTCGATTGTTGCGTTCAAAGCAAGGAGGTTGGTTTGCTCAGCAATTTCAGAAATCAGACTTACAACATCACCAATTTTCTGCGCGGCTGTTGCAAGGCCTGAGATAATAGTATTAGTGTTATCTGCTTGAGATACAGCTTGCATTGAAATTTCAAGTGCATTTGTCACTTGCTGGTTAATTTCTTGAACTGAAGAAGCAAGCTCCTCTAGGCCGCCAGCTACAGCTTGTACATTTTGTGATGTTTGGCCTGAAGCTGAAGCCGCTTCTGTTGCTTGTGAACTTGCATTCATTACAGCATCTCTAATTTCCGTAATGCCGTTGTTAATTTCCTTTTGTGCCTCTTCGCGGCGCATACGATCTTGAATAGCTTGGGTTCTATCCGTTGCGAATTTAACCACTTTATATGGATTTCCATTCATATCCATAATCGGATTGTAGCTGGCTTGAATCCAGATTTCGTTGCCGCCTTTACCAACGCGTTTATATTCGCCGGCTTGGAATTCGCCGCGTGCAAGTGCATCCCAAAATTGTTGATAAGCAGCTGAATTGGCTTCTGTTGGGTCCATAAATAGCCGGTGATGTTTACCTTTGATTTCATCTAGTGAATAGCCAACAGCCCCTAGAAAATTTTCATTCGCGGTTTGAATGGTCCCTGTAAGATCAAACTCAATCACCGCTTGAGACCGGCTAATCGCATTTACCTGACCAAGAAAATCAGCATATTCTTGTTTTTGTGCTGTAATATCTGACGCAAATTTAACGACTTTATATACCTTGCCGCTTTTATCTAAAATTGGGTTATACGATGCTTGAATCCATATTTCACGACCACCTTTAGCAACACGTTTAAATTCTGTTGATTTAAACTCACCTGCTGCCAAGTTTGACCAAAATTGGCGGTATTCCGCGCCATTGGCTTCTTCCGGGTCAACAAACATTGAGTGATGTTTGCCTTTTATTTCTTCCAGGGAATAGCCGATTGCCCCTAAAAAATTATCATTTGCTCTCAGGATCGTACCATCAGGCTCAAACTCAATCACAGCTTGTGATCTATCTAAAGCTTCTAATTTAGCTTGGGCATCATTGTTTGAGTTTGAAAGTGAGAACATAGCTATAACCTTTTAAATCATTTGATAGATTTTTATTCGTAACAGCTAATGTAATTGCCCAAAGTTAATTAAACTCTAATTTCTGTGCAGTGAACGACTAAGAATTAATCTTACTTAACTTACTGTTTTTAATACCTTTTAGCAGCTTGTGTTTTAAATTCCATTTTTAAAAGCTAATAATTGTTCTTAATGTCTTCGAATCAATTTCCTCAAATGAACTCAATCAAAGTTCATTTCATACTTGTCAGATCGCATAAATTTGCTTATTCCCTTGTCATTCAGGTTTTAAAGCCAACTGGCAGATATTTGTTTGGCCAATATTTACTCACATTTTTCAGTAACAAATACTTGTCGTACTTGGGCTAGCTACCTATATACAAGCTATCAGGCACTGCTATTTAAGCAAAATGATGCTTGTGAAGCTTAATGATGCGGAATAGCAAATTTTAAGAAACCGCGTTTAGAAAGATTGACCTTTTTAGTCTTCTTCTGCTCCTTATTTTTTGAATATTTAAGGTCTCTTGAGACAGGTCAATTTGTTCATTTCGGTTTGTTATAAAATATGAAGGCAAAGGAAATGTCGAAAGTTATCGGAATTGATTTAGGAACCACCAACAGTTGTGTATCTGTTATGGATGGTTCTGCTCCAAAAGTAATTGAAAATGCAGAAGGTGTGCGCACGACGCCATCTATGGTCGCGTTTACCGATGATGACGAACGTCTGGTAGGTCTACCGGCAAAACGTCAGGCGGTAACCAACCCAGAAAATACATTATTTGCAATTAAGCGTCTTATTGGTCGCCGGTTTGATGACCCGACTGTTAAGAAAGACCAAAAGCTTGTGCCTTACAGCATTATAAAGGCAGACAATGGTGATGCCTGGGTTGAGGCGCAGGGCAAACAATATTCTCCTTCTCAAGTTTCTGCGTTTATTTTGCAAAAAATGAAAGAAACAGCTGAGAGTTATCTTGGCTCAGATGTGACACAAGCTGTGATTACTGTGCCGGCTTACTTTAATGATGCCCAACGCCAAGCGACTAAAGACGCTGGTAAAATCGCTGGCCTTGAAGTTTTACGGATCATCAATGAGCCAACGGCTGCTGCCCTTGCTTATGGCCTTGATCGTAATGAAGGTGCAACGATTGCTGTTTATGACCTTGGTGGTGGTACTTTTGACGTTTCTATCCTTGAGATTGGTGACGGTGTTTTTGAAGTGAAATCAACCAATGGTGACACATTCCTTGGTGGTGAAGACTTTGATATGCGCCTTGTTGATTACTTGGCAGAAGAGTTTAAGAAAGAAAATTCGATTGACCTTCGCAGCGACAAATTGGCACTACAACGTTTGAAAGAAGCTGCTGAAAAAGCTAAAATTGAGCTTTCATCAGCAACGCAAACAGAGATTAACCTTCCTTTTATCACAGCTGACCAATCAGGCCCGAAACACCTGACTATGAAATTAACTCGGTCTAAGCTTGAAACTTTGGTTGAAGATTTGGTGAAACGCACCATTGCTCCAATGGAAAATGCTCTGAAAGACGCTGGCCTAAAGGCAGGTGATATTGATGAGATCGTTCTTGTTGGTGGCATGACACGGATGCCGAAGATCACTGAGACTGTAAAATCATTCTTTGGCAAAGAGCCGAATAAAGGTGTGAACCCTGACGAAGTGGTGGCGATGGGTGCTGCTATTCAGGGCGGCGTTCTTCAGGGTGATGTGAAAGATGTTCTTCTTCTTGATGTAACTCCACTTTCACTTGGTATTGAGACAAAGGGTGGTCGTTTCACTCGTTTGATTGATCGCAATACAACAATTCCAACTAAGAAGAGCCAGATCTTTTCGACTGCAGAAGACAATCAAGATGCTGTGACCATTAGAGTGTTCCAAGGTGAGCGTGAAATGGCGATGGATAATAAATTGCTTGGCCAATTTAACTTGGTTGGCATTCCACCTGCACCTAGCGGCATGCCTCAAATTGAAGTGACTTTTGACATTGACGCGAACGGTCTTGTAAACGTTGCAGCGCAGGATAAAGCCACTGGTAAAGAGCACTCAATTCGCATTCAAGCCTCTGGTGGTTTATCGGATGCTGACATTGATCAGATGGTGAAAGACGCCGAATCTCATGCTGAAGAAGACCGCAAGCGCGCGGAACTTGTTGATGCGAAGAACCAAGCAGAAGCTAGAATTCATTCAACTGAGAAAAGCTTAGAAGAATTTGCCGAAAAGGTTGGTGAAGAAGATAAAGAAACCATCGGCATTGCATTGGAAGAGTTGAAAGAAGCTGTTGAAGGTGATGACATTGATGCCATCAATTCAAAATCTGAAGCTTTGGCACAAGCTGCTATGAAGCTTGGTGAAGCTATGTACAAGGATGCAAATCCTGATGATGCAGCTCCAGATGATAGCTATGACCCAAGCGCTGATGCTGATCAACGAAATGATGACGACATTGTTGACGCTGATTTTGAAGAAGTGAAAGACGATGACTCAGAAGATAAAAAATCTGCTTAACTGAGTTTTATGTACATTATGTTCCGCCGGAATTTTCCGGCGGGATTCTTTTTTAGTTGTGCTTCAGATGCCTTTTTTATGCTTCAGATGCCCACAAAGCATCCGCAAAAAAAGCATCCGCACTTGTTAATTGTGCTCTAGATGACTTTTTTATGCTTCAGATGCCCACAGAGCATCCGCATAGAAAAGTATTTGCACATATCCCTAAACCGGGTTCTATACTTTTGATCGATACGTTATAGAATATTGATAAAACCTGAGATGGATAGATCAAAGAATTTAGTAGAGGCAAAGCTAAATGGCAAAGCGTGATTATTATGAAGTCTTAGGTGTTGACCGTGATGCCGACGAAAAGCAATTAAAATCAGCTTTTAGAAAGCTTGCTAAAGAACTTCACCCTGACCGCAACCCAGGTGACGAAGAAGCTGAAATTAAGTTCAAAGAAGTTAATGAAGCTTATGAGATTTTAAAAGACCCCCAAAAACGCGCGGCTTACAATCAGCTTGGGCATGCAGCTTTTGATGGCGGTGGTTATGGGCCTGGTGGTGGTGCCGGGTTTGATAGCGATTTTGGCGCGTCTATGTCTGATATTTTTGACGATTTATTTGGCGACTTTATGGGCGCTGGCGGCGGTGGAGCGAGGCGCCAAAAGACACGCAATGGCCAAGAGCGCGGTTCTGATTTGCGCTATAATATGGAAATTTCCCTCAAAGATGCCTTTGAAGGCAAAACAGCTGAGATTACCGTGCCTAGTTCTGTAACCTGTGAAACCTGTAACGGAACTGGCGCGAAAAAAGGAACAACACCTAGTGTTTGTTCTTCTTGTGGCGGTCTTGGAAAGGTGCGCGCAAGCCAAGGTTTTTTCACCATAGAGCGCACATGTCCGGTTTGTCATGGCCGCGGGGAAATCATTGCCGACCCTTGTCATGATTGCTCTGGCACTGGCCGCATTACAAAAGAGCGGGTTTTAAGTGTCAACATTCCAGCAGGTGTTGAGGATGGCACACGTATTCGCTTAGCTGGTGAGGGTGAAGCTGGCCTTCGTGGTGGTCCTTCCGGTGATCTTTATATTTTTCTCACCATTGAACCACATGAAATCTTCAGCCGTGATGGTGCTGATATTTTTTGTAAAGTACCAATCTCTATGATTACTGCCGCACTTGGCGGGCAAATTGAAGTTCCAACTGTCAACGGTGAACGCACACGCATGAAAATTCCTGAAGGAACATCTACCGCGAAGCAATTCCGCCTCAAGGGTAAAGGCATGCCGGTACTGCGCTCAAAAGCTTCTGGAGATATGTATGTTCAGGTTGAAGTTGAGACACCTAAAAATCTGTCACGTCGTCAGAAAGATCTTTTGAAAGATTTTGAAAAAGCCTCGAGTGATGACACCAACCCAGAGTCAACAAGCTTTTTCGCAAAGGTGAAAGACTTTTTCGATAAATCTTCGGATTAAAAGTTTGTTTTCTCTCACGGGCAAAGGCAGCGAAGCTGCCGCCCTACGAGGTGCAGCGCTAAGCGCTGACGGCCTCTATAATTTGCACTTCAGGTTGCCCATCAACAAACGCGCAGAGGCCTACGTTTTTCGCTCTCAACTAATTGGGGGGTACGCCTTCTTCGTCTAGATGGTTTTGATTTATTCAAATAATAAAAACCGGTCCCTTTCGAGACCGGTTTTTTGTTTTATTGTCGTTTGTTCTTAACTCAATTAGCGGCGGAAGTTACGACGGAAGTTTCTGCGGAATTTACGGCCCTTGTTGAACTTCTTAAATTTAAAGTGGCCTCTTTTGTAGAATTTCTTGCCATAGTAACCGCGCTTATATTTGTAACCATAGTTATGGCCGTAATAGTGGTTGTGCCCGTAGTAGTGTTTTTTCCATCCACCTGCATTGGCGTCGCTTGCTGAAGCGGTTAGTGCTGTGAAACTGATTGTTAGAACTGCGATTGCGCTGATGATCATTGTTTTTAAAGTGTTCATTTCTCTATCTCTCTCTTAATGGCGCTTTAGGTTGCCCACTTGCAACCGCGCTGTTTAGTTGCGCTTCGCTTTATTGCCCCGCGCTGTTGATGATTTGACAATAGGAGATTGCGAAAAGAATAAATGTGTGAATTATCACAAAGCATTTTTATGCTTCAGATGCTCTTTTTTTATGCACCTTCAGGTTGCCCACTTGTAACCCGCGCGTAATGCGCCTTCAGACCTCTTACGATGCAACCGGTATGGCAGACGTATTAATCTTTCACGGCTATTCCATGAGCTAAGGCTCATGGGCCTACGAGGTGCGATGTTTTTTTGCGATCAGCTTATCCCGTACTCGCTCCACTCCGTTCGGGCTGATCTTGTGCATCGGGCTACGCTGACGCTTCGCCACATCCCATTGCCCGAAGTGGGCAACTGGAGGACAAGAAAGGGCTGAGCTCCTTCTTTGGATGTTGAGATTACAATAAAATTAAAAGTGCTGCCGTTTGCAAAATGGCGATGCTTTTTTGTGCTTTGGGTTACCTGCAAGTGGTGGCTTTTTAGGTCGTTTGGGTAATATTCTTCACTTTAAAGTCATTTTTTACTAATATTATTAGGTAGTTGTTGCACCTCTCGGGTGATTTGCCTTACTATGAGCCGCAAATTAATCCTCATTAATGCAACTGAGAGAGTTTGGCATCTATGTCTGAACAGCCTGAATTTATCCTCGATCGTCGGAAGCTCAAAAAGAAACTCGTCTTATGGCGATTTCTGGCTATTTTTGCTGTCATCGCGGGGCTTTTTAGCCTTGTTTCTTTCAATAAGGAATTTGCAGCAAAACTTGGTATGGCGGATCAAATCGCTCGGATTGAAGTTTCTGGTGTTATTCTTGAGGATAAAGCCAGAGCCCAAATGCTTAAGAAAATAGCTGCTGATAAATCTGTAAAGGCCTTAATTGTTCATTTTAACAGCCCTGGTGGCACCACAACTGGTGGTGAGGCGCTTTATCAAGACTTAAGACGGATTGCGAAGGATCGCCCTGTTGTTGCGTTATTTGGAACGATGGCAACGTCAGCTGCTTATATGTCCGGTGTGGCTGCTGAACATATTATCGCACGAAGCAACAGCATTACAGGTTCTGTTGGTGTGATTATGCAATGGGCTGAAGTTTCCAATATGATGGATAAGCTTGGTGTTAAAATGAATGAAATGAAAAGCGGAGACCTCAAGGCCGTTCCCTCTCCTTTTCAGCCGCTTGATGAATTTGGCCGCTCTTCAACGCAAAAAATGATTGCTGACAGCCATAAATGGTTTGTTGATTTGGTTGTCAAACGCCGCAATATTCAGCCCACACAGATCCCAGGCTTCATGGAAGGAAGTATTTATTCTGGACGGCAGGCTTTACAATATGGCTTGATTGATGAAATTGGCAGTGAAGAACAGGCATTGAACTGGCTTTCAAAAGCCAAAAAGATCCCGAATTATCTCCCCATCATTGACTGGACCCAAGAAATTCAACCCTCTGGTGGTATCATAGGACGCGCAAGCCTTTATATTGCAGGGCTTTTTGGCTTAGATCTAAAGCCTTATTTACAAAATATGTCACAAACCGGTTTAATTAGTGCTCGTCATTCAGGTAAGTTAATTTCGAAATGGCACCCCTGATTAAAGTTTGCTAAGGTAACAAAACTGAAGGAATAAAATTATGACGGGGCAACTAATGATAAAGTCTGAGCTTATTCAAAAAATAGCTGCTGCTAACCCACATTTGTTTCATCGCGATGTTGATAAAATTGTGAATGTCATTTTCGATGAAATCATTACCGCTCTTGAAAATGGAGGGCGTGTTGAGCTGAGAGGGTTTGGTGCTTTTACCGTAAAGCATCGTCCTGCTCGCAAGGGTCGGAACCCACGCACGGGCAAACCGGTTAATGTTGAAGAAAAGTTTGTTCCCTTCTTCAAAACGGGTAAAGAACTGCGTGAGAGATTGAACGCTGAATATGAAGGCTAATGGCCTTCTCGTTCTAGCTTGACCAAAATTTAGGACTTTTGCAAATGCGCCATTTGGCACAAGTTAATGTAGCTCGCTTAAAATATCCTATTGATGATCCTCGCATTGCTGGGTTTGTAAACAATATTGATATTGTTAATTCTGTTGCCGATCGCTCAGATGGGTTTATTTGGCGATTGCAAGATGACGACAATAATGCACTTGATGTTGTTTTTGAAGATGGGAACCCGCTTCTTATTGTGAATATGAGTGTTTGGGAAAGCCCTGCTCATTTGGAAAAATTTGTTTGGCAAACAGTTCATAAGCAGATTTACAAAAAGAAAGATGAATGGTTTGAAGCATTTAGCCCTTTGGTGGGTTGAGGCTGGTCATAAACCAACTATTGCCGAAGCTAAAGATAAGCTCAGTCATTTAAATGAGCATGGCTCTACAGATTATGCCTTTGGTTGGGATTATTTGCCTCATGTTAAACTTTGGCAAAAAGAGCGCTGTGCATAAGGGATAGAGGCTAAATAGGAGTGACCCTTTTTATCAGGCCTTTTTTACTCTCCTCTTTCGCTAGTTGTTTTATCTTTAAAAATTTGCATATATATTCTAATCATTGATGTCATAAATTGAGGATTTTTTCGTGCTCAAGAAACTATTAAATCTGCTCTTTTTCATTCCTTTGGCAGCTATTCTTATTGCGCTCGCTGTGGCAAACCGCCATATGGTTCGACTAACTCTTGATCCCATATCACCAGAGACGCCTTTTCTTGCTATTGACGCTCCTTTTTTCGCTTTTCTCTTTGGCGCGCTTTTAACTGGTATTTTAATTGGCGGACTGGCCGCTTGGGCTGGACAGGGCAAGTGGCGTAACGCTGCTAAGTTGCGGAGCCATGAAGCGCAGGAGTGGCGCAAAGAAGCAGAACGTTTGAGCCGTGAACTTGCGACCAATTCACCCTCAGCTTTACCCGCACCGAAATAGAAGGAAGGAAGCTAGCTTCTTTCTATTTTGTGCTTCAGGTTGCTTTTTCTTTGCTTCATATGCCCATATAGAATCCTCTTAGTGGCGCTTTACTTGCCCACCAGCAACCACAAAAGCAACCGTCGCGGCAACTGCTTTATTTTAATTTAATAAAAAGCCCAGCAACCAATTTGGTCAATGCATGGCTTGAGGACATTCTTTTGCAAGTTAAGATTTGTGGCATAAAAGACGAAGACATGTTAGGCGCCGCTATAGACGCTGGTGCTGATTTTGTTGGCTTTGTATTTTTCCCCAAAAGCCCTCGTCATGTCAGCGTTTCTCAAGCAAGTGAACTTGCCCGTTTTTTAAGGCAAACTCCAGACAATGAGCGCCCAAAAATTGTTTCGTTAGTTGTTAATGCTACTGATGAAGAACTAGAATTGATCTACAAAGAAGTTCAGCCAGATTATATTCAACTTCATGGGAGCGAAACTGCTGAGAGAACGAACGAGATAAATGAGCGGTTTCAAACGCCTCTGATTAAAGCTATTGGCGTTACAACTGCTAGTGATGTTGCTTTGGCTGATGACTATTCTGCAGCTGAGATCATTCTTTTTGATGCGAAAGCAGACCCTAAACTCACTGATTTACCGGGTGGAAATGGAATACCATTTGACTGGACCGCTTTAACGGGCCAAAAAGAAAAACGAAATTTTATGTTATCTGGTGGGTTAACACCTGAAAATGTTGCAGAGGCCATTGCTTTAACCAGGGCGTCAATTGTTGATGTCTCTTCTGGTGTTGAAACATCTCCTGGTGTTAAAGACAGAGCATTAATTCAAGATTTTATTAAAGCAGCCAAGGGCGCAACATAAATAACGAAACACTAAATTAGCCTAAACTGCAGATAACAAAAAGAGATTAATTTGGCTTTGCCATAATAATAAATTAAAGAGGGATTTCAGTCCGATGACACAAGTAGATAATTTGGCAAATAGTTTGATGAATGGGCCGGATGAAAACGGACATTTTGGACTGTTTGGTGGTCGCTTTGTTGCTGAGACCCTGATGCCACTCATCCTTGATCTTGAAAAATCTTATGAGCAAGCCAAAGCTGACCCGGAATTTCAAAAAGAACTTGATTACCTTCTGACTTATTATGCTGGTCGGCCAAGTGTGCTTTACCATGCGGAGCGATTAACTGAGCATTTGGGCGGTGCGAAAATTTACTTCAAGCGTGATGAATTGAACCACACAGGGTCTCATAAGATTAACAATTGTCTTGGCCAAATTTTACTTGCAAAGCGCATGGGCAAAACACGCATTATTGCTGAAACAGGTGCTGGCCAACATGGTGTAGCAGTCGCCACTGTGGCAGCTCGTTTTAACCTTCCATGTACGGTATTCATGGGGGCGATGGATGTTGAACGCCAAAGCCCGAATGTGTTCCGCATGAAAATGCTTGGCGCTGAAATTCGGCCCGTTACCGCTGGCCGCGGCACATTAAAAGATGCGATGAATGAAGCGTTGCGCGATTGGGTGACTAATGTGGATGATACATTTTACATCATCGGTACGGCTGCTGGCCCGCACCCTTACCCCCAATTGGTGCGTGATTTTCAATCTGTCATTGGCCGCGAAGTTCGCGAACAGATGATGGAAGCTGAAGGGCGTTTGCCTGATAGTCTTGTGGCTTGCATTGGGGGTGGCTCCAACGCAATTGGTTTGTTCCACCCTTTCCTTGATGACAAGGACGTTAGCATCTACGGTGTTGAAGCTGCGGGCCGCGGGCTTGATGGGCCTGACCATGCGGCATCACTCAATGGCGGGCAACCCGGGGTTTTGCATGGTAACCGCACTTATCTTTTGCAAGATGATGATGGGCAAATTCTAGAAGGTCACTCGATTTCGGCTGGTCTTGATTATCCGGGTATTGGACCTGAGCATTCATGGCTCAAGGATATAGGCCGGGTCAATTATGTATCTGCGACTGACCAAGAAGCTCTTGATGGGTTTCAGATGTGCTCAAAATATGAAGGAATTATTCCAGCACTTGAACCTTCCCACGCGCTTGGCTTTGTGAAAAAACTTGCGCCGACTTTGTCAAAAGATCATTTGCTTGTGATGAACCTTTGTGGACGGGGTGATAAGGATGTGTTTGCTGTGGCTGAACATTTGGGCATGAATATTAAAGGGTGAGACTGAAAAATTATGACAATAAAAACACGTATTGATGCCCGTTTTGAGCAATTAAAAACCGAAAATCGCGGTGCTCTTGTTACCTTCATCACAGCGGGTGACCCGGTTTATGATGTCTCTTTAGAGATTTTAAAATCATTACCCGAGGCTGGTGCTGATGTCATTGAATTAGGCATGCCTTTTTCTGACCCAATGGCTGATGGCCCTGCAATTCAACTCGCCTCTGAGCGCGCATTGGCGAATGGGCAAACCATGATCAAAACGCTTGAGATGGTTCGTGAATTTCGTAAAACAGACAATGACACGCCGATTGTGTTAATGGGATATTTCAACCCTATTTATCGTTATGGTGCTGAGAAATTTGTTGCAGATGCCAAAGAGGCTGGTGTTGATGGGTTGATTGTGGTTGATGTACCGCCTGAAGCTGATGAAGAACTTTGTATTCCTGCTATGAATGTTGGCTTAAATTTCATTCGCCTCGCAACACCGACCACTGATGACGAACGCTTGCCAATGGTTTTACAAAATACCAGTGGTTTCCTTTATTATGTTTCTGTAACTGGGATTACTGGTGTGAATGCGCCTGATATTTCTGATGTCTTGAAGAATGTAGCTCGTATACAAGCTCAAACTGATCTGCCAATTGCTGTTGGCTTTGGCGTAAAATCTGCTGAGCAGGTGCGTGAAATTACAGCTGGCGCCGCTGGTGCTGTAGTTGGCTCTGCTATTGTTCGTGAAATTGAAGCCAATTTAAACGAAGATGGAAGCCCAAGAGAAGGGCTTGCTAGCCGCGTAAAAATGCTTATATCTGAACTGGCTCAAGGTGTTCGCACTTAAAGCTAAGGAACTATAGGTAAATTAATGTGCAATTTTTTGTATTTTTAGGGCATTTTTGCTAGAATTTAAGGAATAATTCCCTATATCCAGGAAAATGGCATAGAATAGAATTTTCCTTTAAATTTACTGCTTTGGTGGGATAAATTTATTGTTTGAAGATCCGCTCTTTTTTATATAGTTTGCCAAGATTAGTTTTTAGAGCGATGAAAAATAGCTTTAACCAAAATTAAAGTTAGTTCCATAAAAACCTATGATTTCATTGTATTTTAATGGTCATTAATAGGTTTATTGATGTATTTTAGGGCCAAGAAAGTGCTCAGCTTCTCCCAAGAATGGGATTGTTTTAGAAAGGCGTTAGTGACGTGAACTGGATTAACAATGTTGTTCGTCCCAAAATTCAGGACATTCTCTCTAAAAGAGAAATGCCGGATAATCTTTGGGTTAAGTGCCCTGAGAGCGGACAAATGGTCTTTCACAAAGACTTGGAAGCTAATCAATTTGTTGTTCCTGTTTCTGACTATCACATGCGGATGTCCGCGCCAGATCGCTTAAAATCAACCTTTGATGATGGCGAATATGAGGAAATCGAATTTCCTGAAGTTGCGCATGATCCTTTAAAATTCCGCGACGAAAAAAAATACGTTGATCGCTTGAAAGATGCCAAAGCGAAAACCGAGTTGAAAGATGCAGTGCTTGCAGGTCTTGGCAGAATTAATGGCATGGATGTTGTTGCCGCTTGTCAGGATTTTAATTTCCTTGGTGGTTCTCTTGGAATGGCCGCTGGTGAAGCCATTGTAACCGCGATGCTGAAAGCGGTTGAGCTTGAAGTGCCGTTTATTATGTTCGCTGCTTCTGGCGGGGCGCGCATGCAAGAGGGGATTTTATCTCTTATGCAAATGCCGCGGACAACTGTTGCGGTTCAGCGCCTACGAGATGCGAAACTGCCTTATATTGTTGTGTTTACTAACCCGACAACCGGCGGTGTTACTGCGTCATACGCTATGCTTGGTGATGTTCATATTGCAGAACCTGGGGCGCTCATTTGTTTTGCGGGCCCGCGGGTAATTAAGCAAACCATTCGCGAGCAGTTACCTGAAGGCTTCCAACGCGCTGAATATCTGCTTGAGCATGGTATGGTTGATATGGTTGTTCATCGTCACGAGATGAAAAACCAACTTTCGTCTCTTTGTCATATCTTAATGAAAGAGCCTGTGCCTCTAAGTGATACAGTTGCTGGTGAGCATGACGGACACACAAATGGTGCAGCTGTCGCTGAAACTCTTGTTGACTCAGATGATGATCATGAAACTGAAATTATTTCGGTGAAATCTGACGAACCTGCCGTTGATGGAGACATTGAGAGCGGTGATGAAACACCTTTAGAGCAACCTGATGTTCCTCATGAAGATGTTCAAAGTAAAAATAACGCTGATAAAACTGCCTCTTAAAATTTATATCGTTTTATTATCCAGTTGACGATTAATCAATTTGCGCAAAAGGCCTCAATGAAACGTTCAGAAACTTTGCTTGAAGAGATGCATAAACTGCATCCTAAATTGATAGATCTGTCACTTGATCGCATTCACAATTTACTTGAAAAACTGGGCAACCCACATGAAAAACTGCCACCAGTCATTCATATTGCTGGAACAAATGGCAAAGGGTCTGTGCTGGCTTTTCTAACGGCTATTTTAGAAGCGCATGAAGACCGGGTACAAAGATTTTCGTCTCCTCATCTTGTCTCCTTTCATGAGCGCATTAATCTCCCCATTAAAAAAAATAGTCATTTTCAAACATCACCGATTTCTGAGGAGCAGCTAATTGATGTGCTGCAAAGAACAAAAGATGTGAATGGCAATGATCCAATTACCTTTTTTGAAATCACGACAGCTGCAGCCTTTTTAGCTTTTTCAGAGACTGAGGCCGACTGGTGTTTATTAGAAACGGGGCTTGGGGGACGCCTTGATTCTACAAATGTTATTGCCTCTCCAGCGGCCACTATTCTTTCTCCCATTTCTATTGATCATACTAAGTTTCTTGGCGAGACCGTTCGCGAAATTGCGCGTGAGAAAATCGGGATATTAAAATCAAAAACGCCGGTTTTTGTCGGACTTCAAGAAGCTGAACCACGAGAGCTAATTGAACAGCGTGCTGCTGAACTTTCTGCGCCGACATATTTACGCGGGCAGGATTATGATGTTTATGCCCAGCGAGGGCGGCTTGTTTATTCATCAACCGAGGCGTTGTTTGACTTACCTTTACCCCGCCATATGCTTGGGCGTCATCAGATTGAAAATGCAGGTCTTGCCATTTGTGTGGCGCAGAATTTATTAAAAGAGCGACTTGATCCTGAGCTCCTTGCTAATGCGATGGAGACCGCACAATGGCCAGCTCGTATGCAAAGATTGAAAGCTGAAGATTACTCACCGCATTTGCGCACTGAAGATGAACTTTGGCTTGATGGCGGACATAACCCGGCTGCAGCACTCGTTCTCGCCGATATTCTAGGAGATTTAGAAGAGCGTGTTCCACGCCCGCTTCATATGATTGTTGGGATGATGGAGGGGAAAGATGTTCGCAGGTTTTTAAAAGAATTTCTCGGCCTTGCCTCTCAAGTGATTGCTGTTCCCATTCCTGGAGAAGAGAATGCCATGAACCCTGATACACTTGCTGACTTGGCTTGTGAAATGGGATTTGAGGCTGAGAGCGCTGCAACCCTTGATGCCGCGTTACAGATTAGTGCTGAGGGGCGCCATGAAGGGGTGCGCGTTTTAATTTGCGGTTCGCTTTATCTGGCTGGCTATGTTTTGGGATTGCAAGAGACGCACTAGTTCGATTTTCTCGCTTTAAAAACTAGAGATTAGCTGCTTTCTTTTCTCTCAGAATATGAGAAAATTATACAGCTAACCCTATTTTTCTGCATTTAGTTTTGAGTTTTTTCAAACCAGAATTATGCCGGTTGATATGGCAATGAGGAGTGATGCAAAACAATGCGCAACACGCCTTCTGCATCTTTTTTATAGCCCCAGCTTTTATCCACTTTCGTCACCGCGCCATCTTTATCGGTGAAGGTAACCCAGCCCATCCACATGGCGACATCACCTTGGATGAAGCTAGCAGAGGTTTCACTTTCAACTTTACGCCAACCTTTTAAACCAAAGCCTGTATCAGCTGGGTATTTGTCATTGTGGGCCACGAAATATGACAATGCGCCTTCGCGTGTTGGACGGAATGTTTGTTCACCGCCTGCCAGTGTTGGTTTGAAAAGTACGGGGCCTAGATTGTAACCATAGGCTGCATCTAGCGCGCCATTAGCTAGTTCAGTTGCTGCCTGAATGCCTGTTTCTTCATAGGCTTTTGAAATAGCGATAAGGGCATCACCCCAAATTTTACGTGCGTCAGCAAGCTCTTGTTCTGTAATCTCGTTACTCATTATTATTCTCCTTAAGTGACACATTTCAAATCGCGAGAAATCGATGGATTTTGCCATAGAATTCAAGCTCTTTGTTTTTTCTGGCCGGACGGTATTTGGCTAAGCAGGTAGAGTCAAGATCTATTGGTTTTAAAAATTGAAACCGCCTCCTTACCATCCCTTGTTTTAGTTTTTCTAATCTTACATTTCTCATGTAATCATCAGATATGTAAAATTAAAGTCTAGATGTAATTTTAATGTTCGCAGATGTATTCCTCAAATTCATCTTTCTTTAACCAGGTACATAAGACTTAGAGTTTATTGAAAACTTATTACATTGGTCTGCGTTTTTTCAAATTAAGCTTGTTCCTCTCAATAGTCAGAAACATGTTTGTTGGAAGGAGCAATTATGACTGAAAAAACGGATGGAAAATCCATGACTGATGTTGCTATCACAAGACGCGAAGGGGTTTTGGGAATGGGAGCGGTAGCCGCTTTGAGTGTGCTTGGTTCCGGCTCGGCTGTTGCCAAAAAATTTGCTGGAGAATTTGATCAATCAAATATCAAATGGAACACATTAGATGGTATTGAAAACCTTTGGTATCACATCATTCGCGTGGACCCTTCAGCTAAAATTGTCGACATCGTCTTCAAATTTGCTGCCAATAAAAAAGTGGTTTTGCATCGTCATCATGCAGATTATAGTACGTTCATCATACAAGGTGAGTTAAGGCTCTATGATAAAGATGGCGTTCTTAAAGAAATTCGCCCGACTGGTAGTTATGTGCAGAAAAAAGCTGGTGGGCCTCCACATGATGAAGGTGGTGGTGATGTAGATTGTATTGCCCTTTTCAGCAACTGGGGAACAGATGGTGTTATTTACGAGATTCTTGATCCTGAATTGAAGACGGCAGCTACTCTTGGCTTTAAAGACTTTAAGGCTTTGTTCGAAGCTCAGGCCAAACCCGTACAATCAATAATCCAAAGATAATTACTTACAGTTAGCATACCATCTTCTTTTTTAGATGGTGTGCTTAATTTAAGTGGTGCGCTTTGTTTAACACTTTAAAGGGTCAAACCGAATAGAGGACCATAGGCTTGGTAAGTCAAGATGGCGCCTAGGCCTATAAATACAGTGCTGCTGAGATATAATTTATAAAGTGATGGTTTGTCAGTTTTTAATGCAAGGGCTGGAGCAACAATTAGTAGCGCGCCTTTGAGAGTTGCTGCGCAACCAATTAATGTCACAATAATTTCAGTGGCGGAACTCCATGTAAAATGTTTTACCAAGATCAACAGACCTACAATGAAATGAGTGGCTCCAGACAGATTAATTAAAATGGGATCAGATTTATCTGCTTCCTCAATCATCTTCATATAAAAATGCTGCGATATGAGAAATCCACATCCGGTGATGAATAAATATGGCCCTGCGATCATGGCAATGAGCTCTGTCATTTCATTCATCTTTATGCTCCATCAGGTCAAAGTTGAACTTAGATACAAAAAAGCCTGGCATTTTTTTTCAGTCAAATGCCAGGCTTTTTAAAAATTTATTTTTTCTCACCTTACATGTGAGAATTTAGCCATTCTTCGATGGTTGTTTTGGTGAGGCCGTTTGCGCCTGTCTTTGTGTCTGCTAGTTCACCGTTTTTGAACACCATGAATGTTGGTACGGCACGCACACCATATTTGGCTGATGTGTTTGGTCCATCATCAAGATTTACTTTTACGATTTTCGCTTTGCCTGACATTGATGATGCAACTTCATCCAGGGTTGGGGCAATCGCTTTACATGGTCCGCACCAATCTGCCCAGAAATCAACCAATACTGGCTCATTAGAATTTAGTACTTCGGCTTCGAACGTTTCATCTGAAACAGAGATTGTTGCCATTTTTCTCATCCTTTGTGTATTTAGCTTTGTGTTTCAGCTTTTATTTTTAGTCACTTGGACAAATAAAAATTGAAAGCTTTTCGGCTCGTTTTCTTGTTAGCTAGAAAATAGGAACGAATGAAATAAAGTCAAGTCTTCAGATTTTCATCCCCTGCCCTTTATCGGCTATTCCTTGTTCAAAATTGCTTCATATTTATCTAACATATCATCTGGAATTTCCATCAAATATGGTCCATCTGTCCACAATAGAGCTGATTTCAGCTTGTGATGAGGGTAAATCTCCCTCAATGCAATGCGATATGCGGCTAATTGAGCTTGATAGGCCTCTGCAACATCTTCAAGTTTTCGTGGACTTGGCCTGTTTGATTTATAATCTATGATCAAAATTTCGTTTTCTTTCACCACTAGCCTATCAATTTGGCCTTGTAAAAGAATAGGCGTTGCGCCTGTTTTCTTCGGCGTTATTTTGGCGATTAATGAAACTTCTGCTTTAGAACCTGGTCCAAATAAATCTTTGTAATCAGTATTATTTATGATTGCCAAAGTTTCATTGATGATTGAGATTTGATGTTCTTTTCTCAAATCTCGTCCATGATGTTTGGCAAGTGTTTCAGCCGCTTTAAGTCTCTCACTTTCTGCTACATCAGGGAGATACTCCAGAAGTTTGTGAACCAAGCGCCCTCTGATAAAACGGCCATCATCCCCCATTTTCTTAGGGCTGATGAGAGCTGGCTCGACCGGGAGTTTATCCTCATCATCTTCTGGTGTTTCATAAGGAATGACACTTGAGGGGGCAACCGGAATGGTGCGCACTGGTTCAGTGATTGCTTTGGTTTTGGCCCACTCTGGCAATGGCGGTGTGTGCGTTTCCTCTTCTTCTGTTTGGCTCTTTTCAATTGGTTTTGATTGTTCCCCTGTTTGGAACTGGCGAACGGTTGTGCCATCTGTTTTTTTGATCTCTTTAAGGTGCCCTTCTAACCCTTCATCAATCAGGTTGTACCAACAATCTTTTGAGCGCCCTCTTGTGCCTTCAAACCCACAAACATAAAGGCGGTCTCTTGCTCTTGTCATGGCCACATAAAGCAGGCGCATTTGTTCGCTTTTTGCGTCTTCAGAAATTGCGTTACGTGCTTCTTTAATGGGCGCCAGGTGACTTTTGTTAGGCAATGACCAAAGCGTGGTTGAGACCAGGTTTTTATTTTTCGGACTTTCAGGCAAGTCTGGCTGTTTGATTTTTAGCAAGCTTTCAGATTGGCTTGCTGATTTGCTTGAGCAGGTGTCTGGCAAGAAGACAATGTCAGCCTCAAGGCCTTTAGCACCATGGACTGTCATAACGCGCACTTCATTGCGCCCCTTTTCCATATCGCGTTTTACTTCTGCCCCTGAGCGGCGGAGCCAAGAAAGAAAGCCTTGCAAGGATGGAGGCTCTAGCTCATCATATTGAAGGGAGAGATTGATAAACTCATCAAGCGCATCTCCAGCAACCGCACCTAAGCGAGCGATGAATTTTTTGCGCAAGCCCTCTCCTTCAAGAAGGTTGGCGAAAAATTCAAAGGGCGGCAGGATGTCTGCTCTTGAAAGCCAGAGGCTGAGTTGGCTTGCGACCTCGTTATATTTTTCTTCCCGTTTGGCGAAATAACGCAAACTTTGCCAGAGTGAGCCTTTACGACCATGGGAAAGTTGGAACAGATCATCATCATCCAGGTTGAAGATTGGGCTTTTTAAAACACATGCTAGTGCAAGGTCATCTTCAGGAAGGAGAAGAAAATCACCGAGGGCGAGCATATCCATCACCGCTAATTGCTCTGTGATGACAATACGGTCTGCGCCAGCGACGGGGATGTTTTGCGCCTTTAAGGCTCTGATGATCATAGGGGCGAAGGGGGCGCGTTTGCGAACAAGAATGAGGATGTCACCCGCTTCAACCGGGCGCCCTTTTGAAGCTAAGATCTCCCCTTCATCAAGCCAGGTTCTGATTTGCTTTGCTATTCTTTCAGCGCAGCGGCCACTTGCGTTATGAGCTTCGCCTTCTTCAAGTGGATTAAAGGCTTCTGATTTTTCTAGTTTTTCATCCTTTTCAGTATCCCAGATTTCAACCAAGCCCGTTTCTAGCTGACGATTGGAATAATGAGTGATTTCTGCGCCCGACATTGTGAGGCAATCTCTCAAGTGAGGTTTTTGAAAAACAAGGTCAACTGAATTTAAAACTGCACTGGTTGAACGAAAGGATAGGTTGAGCGGAATGGTTTTAAAATTTTTATTGGCGCGTTCTGCACTTTTTGTAAAGTGCTCACCCATTTCACTGAATTGTTTTGGCTCGGCTCCCTGGAAGCCATAGATGGATTGCTTCTCATCCCCCACAGCAAACAGTGTGCGCTCTTCAATGCGGCGGTCGTATTTTTGGTCAGTGTTATCTGATTTATCTGTTTTTATAATGGCGTCTCTGGCGCCTTCACTAAAAAAGAACTCTTCTGTTAGGCTGGTGATCACCTGCCATTGTTCGGGGCTTGTATCTTGGGCTTCATCAACCAAAATATGATCGAGACCTTGATCGAGTTTATACAAGACCCAGGCTGTGTTTTGACGAGAGCTTAAAAGTGAGGCTGTTTTTTCAATTAAATCTTGATAATCTAATGCAGCGCGGATGCGTTTTTGCTGCTCATAAAGAGTGATGATTTTATCTGCCAAAATAAGCAAAGATTTTGTGGCGTCCGCTACCATCAAACTTTCATAGGCGATAAAGGCTTCATAAAAACTGCCTTGTGCTCTGAAAAGCTGACTTGCTATTGCAGGATAATTTTCTTTGATGGCTTTGGTGAGCAGTGTCTTTTCAGAGCGTGGTTCATTTTTCTCTGTTAAAAACGCTTTTTGCAACGTTCTGATACGGTGATCATTTGATTTCGTGTTCAGCGCTTCATCAAGTTTTTTGGCCAGTTCGCCATCTCTTTTACTTCCTTCATCATTCAAAATCGGCACAAGAGATTTTATGAGCTCGTCATCAATTGAGCTCGCCATTTGTTCTTGCCAGTGTGGTAATGATTGATTTTCTGGTAATTGCAACAGGGTTGATAAAGAGGCGATGAGCGCTTTCTTATCTGGTGAGATGAGCGGGCCCCAAACGGCTTTTTGTTGCAAGGCATTTGAGATGAGACTTTCAAACTGGCTATCATTTATAAAGCTGATGACTTTGCTTAAAGCTTCGCTTTCCTCACTTTGAGGATTTTTCAAAGCTTTTGTGAGCACTTGATCCATAGCGCGCTTGATGATGTCACTTGCGACCGTTTCATCGAGCACTTTAAAGTGCGGTGGCACTTCGGCTTCTAATGGGAAGCGCTGCAACAGCTTTTCGCAAAAACTATGAATGGTTTGCACCTTCATGCCGCCAGGGGTTTCAATTGATTTTGCAAAGAGACGGCGGGCGAGTTCTATTTCTTGCTCTTTTGGCTCTTTTCCTAAAACTTTGGCGAGGCTTTCATTGTTGTCACGATCTAATAGATCTTCAGTGGGCATGGTGACCCATTTGGCCAATGTTTCAAACAGCCGGTTTTCCATTTCAGCGGCGGCGGCTTTGGTGAAAGTAAGACACAAAATTTTATGGGGTTCATTACCGCGCAACAAAAGTCGCAGCACACGATTAACTAGGATGTATGTTTTGCCAGTGCCTGCATTGGCCGAAACGAAAGCAGATGTTTTCGGATCTGCCGCGTTGGCCTGGCTTATGGTTGTTTGCTCATAAATTTTTGTGAGATCAACTATTGGCTCTACAGAATGTTTGTTCATTACTTGTCCTCGCTCTCATCTTCAGCGCCCCATTCTTGCACGCGGGCTAAGTGAGCGTAATCATCATATTCATAATGACCTTTAAAATCATGACGGCGAAGTGCCTTGTAAGGCGTGTCAGCTTTATCAAATTTAGCGACCAAGTTCTCCAGTTGCTTTAGGGATTGCTCAATGAGCTCGCCCATTTGTTCGCCATCAATTGTGGTCTCTACACTTGCAGGGCTTCCTCCCTTTGCGGCGATGTAAGAAAGGGCTGTTACCTCACCTTTTTGTAAACCTTTAAAACCGGCCTCTTGTTGAATGGCAGCTTCTAATGGTAATTGCGGGCTGAAGAGCGCTTTGACTTTAGAGGGACTTGGCACTGTTCCAGTTTTATAATCATAAATATGAAAACGACCATCTTCAGCTTCGTCTATTCTGTCAGCTCTTGCCGTTAGGACAAATGACGCAAATAGTGCTTTCACTTCTAGCCAGCCATTTAATTCTGTGTGGCATTCTTTCAAGCCACTTCGTCTGGCTGGTTCTGTTTCAGCGAACCATTTGGTGAAGCGCTCAAATCTAGGTTGCCAGAATGTGCCGATTTGAGGGTGGTTGGCAATTTCTGTCATTAGCTCAGCTGAAATTTTCGCCAATTCTTCTTCACTATTGAGAGGCAATGATTTTGGGTATCGCTCTGTGAAAATTTGCATGGCTTTGTGAATGATTTGACCGCGCATGGCAGCATTGGGTGGGGCACCTAAGGGCTCTAAGGGCGTGAGTTTTAAAATTGAACGGGCGAAAATGCTGTAAGGGTTGGCAATCCATTCTTCAATGCGGGTGACGCTTAGGCGGCGCGGGCGGGCATCCACTGGAGGCTTTGGAGCTGGACTTTTAATTTTAGTGGCTGGCTCGACTTTATCTCTAAGTGCTGCCCATTGATCAAATGGTTCTGTTGTTTTGGCTTTTAAAAATTCGCCAGCCTCTAGGCCATCTAGCAAAGCGGTCATCCGCATGATCCATCTTGATGGCACAGTTTGCACGCCATCGGTTTTACCAGCTCTTGTTAAATAAACATTTTTAGCGCAGAGGAGTGAGGCAAAGTCGTGCGCGCCATACCCAATGTGCTGCTCTGGTGCTGGTAAGCCAAGTTCTTGGCACATGGGGCGAGAGAGCCATGGGTTTGCGTTCGCCGTATTTGGCCAAGTGCCTTCATTTAGACCGCCTAGGATGACAACATCTGTTTGTTGCAAGCGGGCTTCAAACGGACCCCAAATGAAAATTCTTGGATGAACTGGTGTGAGTGGGCGAACGGTTTCCCCAGCGATTAAGCTTCGATAAAATTCTGGGTAATCTCTTGCTTTTAAATTGGGAGAGATATTTTTAATTGAAATGATTTCAGCACAGAGTTTTGCCAATTGTTCGCCAGCAGCACCAGCCCACAATTGGCTACCAATTTCTAAGTCCTCATGTTCATCAGCGTTCTTAGCCTGATCAAATTGTTCTCGCTCTTCAAAGGATTGAGCGAGATGCTCTGCTGTGAAAATATGGGCTTCTAAAAAGCTTTGTAGATTATGATCATTTGATGATTGAAATAGCTTTGATAATGGCGCGAAAGCTTTTACCAAACGCTCTAACAACTGCTCGGCGAGTTTCCATTCTTCTTCTTTTAAGCGTTTGATGGCGGGGTGAATGTGCACATCGCTTTGCGTAAGTTTTTCTTCTATTTTCTCTGCTTCATCTGAACTTTCTTGAAGGCACAGATCTTTCATTGTTTGAAAGGTTTTGATTAAGCCTTCCAGCCCTCTTCCCATCCAAGGTTGTCTTAGAGTTGATATTTCAAGGGCTCTGGCTGCTAACCGACTATCACCGCGTTCAAGCCCGAGGCTTGTGAGTGGATGCTTTAAAAGTGCCAAAAGAAAGGCTGGTTCAAAGCCTGAATTCTGGCATTGAATGATACTATCGAAAAAAGCACCTGGCATGGTTTTGGCGAGTGGGCGGCCACCTGAGTCATCGACTTTAATTCCCCATTCTTCCAAGCGAACAGCGACGCGTCTTGCTAACAATCTATCTGGTGTGACGAGGGCCGCTGTTTGCTTTTCTTCCTCAGCGGTGCGGCGCAAGATAAGTGAGACCATCTCTGCTTCTTCTTGTGCATCTCGCGCAAGGTTGAGAGAAATATTTTCAAACCCAGCTTTTAAGTTTTCTTTTTCAGCTGGGGTTTCTTCTAATTTTTTAATGTAATCTTGCCATTGCTCTGTTGAGCTGGATGGACGGAGAGCTTCACTTATAAATGCCGTTAACGATACCTCACTAGCAGTTCTTATAGTTCCCTCTACCGCTTTGATATCTGATCTTGAGACGCCGATATCTGCGCATAGTTTTGATAAACCAAATTGTGGGTGTTCTGGGTGGTTAGGGACTAGATTGGCGAATGCTTTTTCATCGAGAGTTTGATCAAGGCCGGGGAGTACAATCACACCATTTTTTAAGTTGGCAACAGCTTTCATTAACCGGGCGGCAGCTGGGACACTACCTGTTGAACCAGCGATGATGATTGGGGCATCTGGTTTATCATTCTCTAAACGTTCGGTTTCTTTATTTAGCAAAAGATTGCGTCTTGAGGCTTGGCTTAACTGGTCTGTTGCTTTTAAATAGTCTGGCCAGACTTTGGTGATGATGGTTAGAAAATCTAACGTGTGTTGCCAATGCTCTGAGAACTGGTCTGGCACTATTTCTTCTAATTTGGAAAGGTCAACTTCTTCTGTCTCAGCATTATCAATTAATTTAGCAAGCTCATGGGCCATCAAAGAGGCTTGGGCTGGTTTTATCTGGCTTTCTTGTTGCTCTTGCTCCTTAGTCAAGTGTGGCTCTGGAGTTAAATCTGGGTTCTTTCGCCAACTGAGTATCGCTTGAGTTAATATGAGGTGTCGCTCGAGGCTCGAGACTGCCGGTTTCATATCTATGAGGCTTTGATCATTTCCTTTTGCACCAAAACCACTGTTTAGCGCTTCATAGATCAAGCCTTCATCATCATCTCCATCACCTAAAGGGCGAATGGTTGGCAGGATGATCGCTTTGCTTTTTGACAGTCTTAAAAAAGCTTCACCGCAGACACGGCATGCCCGTCTTGTGGGAAGTAATAAAGTGATGTTCGCAAGTTCTTCAACTTTTGGAGCTTCCCCTTTTTGAAAGGGAAGTGAGCCTTCTAGGATAGCTGAGACAAGACTATCTAGAAACGGGGCTGTTGATGGAATATGAACAATATTTGTCATCACAATAGGACTCTTCTTTGGTTGTGCCTTTAGATGCCCACAAGCAACCGCCGCGATTTGATGCAGCTTCAGGTTGCCCTCTCTTAGTGTGCCTTCAGATGCCCACAATGCATCCGGCACAAGCAACCGCCACATTTGTACAGCTTAAGGCCCACTCTTTTTGCGACTCTTAAGTTGCCTACTAGCAACCGAGGTTGTAGCCGCGTTAACTTAAATTGAATATCTTTTTTCAACTTAAATACTCACTCAAATCATATGAATGAGCAATTTAGTACGCAAACGTCTGTAATTATATTTATAATGTTAGTTCGGATTGGCGAATGCAATCCTCTGCTTGGCTTAAGGCCTCAGTTGTCCCCACATGCATCCAAATGCCTTGATGTTTGATGCCGTAAACGCGATTTTTGGCAATGGCAGCATCCCATAATTTATTGAGAGAAAAGGGGCCTGTTGGGCTTTGATCAAACAAGTTTTTAGTCGCGATACTGGCTCCTATGAAAACATGGTCAGATGCGACTTCTTTCGGTTTTCTGCTGATCAGATATTCATTGCTTAAGAGAAAGTCTCCATTGCCGTCATAGCCAAGAGATGTATGTCTATTGGCTAAGCAAAGTAAATTGTCCATTTTTTGCGGATCGAATAGTTTCACCATTTCAGCCAGGTTGTTATGTCCGTTTTCAACCCAAACAGAATCTGAGTTATGAATAAAAAATGGCTCATCGCCAAAATGGTGGAGCGCTTTCAAAACTCCGCCGCCTGTATCTAGCAATTCATCTCTTTCGTCCGAGATGATAATTTCTACATCGTTTTTTTTGCGCAAATGATTTTCAAGAACATCAGCCAAGTAATGAACATTGACGACGATTTTTTCCACACCGACAGAGGTTAAACGATCTATGACGTGATCAATCAAAGGTTTGCCAGCAAGCGGGACCATTGGTTTTGGGATCGTATCTGTTAAAGGGCGCATTCTTGAACCAAAGCCTGCCCCTAAGATAAATGCTTGTTTGATCATTCCCTAGTAATCCTTTTTAGTGCTCCTTCAGCTTGCCCACCTGCAACCGGGGCTCGCAACCATCGCTTTCTGAGTATTTAGTTACTTATTAATTACTGACACGACTGAGATCTTCTTCAGATTTTATGCGTAAATCATCTGGAAAATGTGTTTCGTACCAATTGAATATGTCAATCAAATGAGGATGTTTTAAATTGCGTTCTAAATAATCCCAAATGCGGGGGATGTGAGCTAGATAGTGTTTTTTTCCATCTCTCACAGCAAGACGTACAAAAATACCTAGCAATTTACTCGCCCGCTGCGCTCCCAAGATTGCATAAGCTTTTAAGAAGTCTTCTTTGTCGAAAGATGGATCATTGCTTTCAGCTTGATTGAGATAGCGAGAGAGAAGATGCTGCTCGACGTCTTTAGGTACTGTTATGCGGGCATCTTGGCAAAGTGAAACAACATCATAGGCTGCATGGCCAAGAACGGCATCTTGAAAATCTATGATGCCGATTGACTTCACACCGCTTTCATTTGGCAAATACATCAGGTTAGGCGAATGGAAATCCCTTAAAACCCAATGATTGTTATTTGGTGCTAAACAATCAAACATCTTTGCCCAAAGCTTTTGATAATGCTCTCGATCACTATCAGAGATTTTTGTGTTTTTTAACTTCGGCCAATACCAATCTATGACCAATTCTGCTTCTATGGACAAAGCCTCATGAGAATAAGAGGGGAGTTGATAAATTCCCTCACCGACTTTCATGGGCGAAGGTTTGTGCTCGCGAAGTTTGCATAAAATATCAATCGCAGTTTCATATAAATTTTGCTGGTTCGCATTTTCTTCCACGATCATATGATAAAGCTGATGATCGCCAAGATCATTTATCAACAAAAGACCGTCTTTGATATTAAATTTGTGAACCTTTGGTGCGGAAAGCCCTGCATCAATGAGCGCGTTTGAGACAGCGACAAAGCTTGCCATATCTTCAGCTAAATGAGCGATTTGACTATAAGGCTTGCCATCTCTAATGGGTGGGCCATCTGGTTGAGGAGGTGCGTTCATTAAGAGGGCTTCAGATGCGCCATCTCTCAAGCGGATGTAAGACCTGGTTGAGGCATCTCCTTGTAAGAATTGCCACTGGGCATTTTGCCAATCTGTACCCTCTAAAAATTCACCAATTTTACAAAAACGTTCAAGTTTTTTTTCTTGTTTTCCAAAGGCTTTGACCGTTAGCAAGCGGTGATCTTCTTTCCCTTTTTCTTGTTCAGCTTCTTCTAGACCAATTTCAAAACGATCATTGATATTATGATTTTGCCCAAGCTGCTCTGGCCATTCAATAAGGGTGATGTGAGTATCTAACTCGTCATAAAGGCCTAGCTCTTCAACTTCACTAAAGTCTGAGATGCGATAAAGGTCGTAATGAGAAATATCAGCTTTTGCTGTTTCATAAGGAATGAGAATGGGAAAAGTTGGGCTTTGAACTTCCAGTTCTGAATTGTTCGCTAAGCTTTTAATAAGCGCTCTGGCGAAAGTGGATTTTCCAGCTCCTAAATCACCTTTTAGGAACAAAGTATCCCCTTTGCTTAAGAGGCAAGATAATTTTTCGGCTATGGTTTCTAATTCAGCTTGATTGACCTTCATAAGCTCTGCTGAAATTTCACAGATTTGGCTCACGCATTACTCCAAAAAATATAGGCAAACAATGGGGTTATGCTGCATTGCTCTTCTTTTCGTCAAGAGCTCTATTATCACTTTCTGTTCCCGTTTGTTTAATGGGGAGTGAGACTGTAATCGTTGTCCCCATACCTTCATGAGAGCTTAGATGAACAGAACCATCGTGAGCTTCAACTAAGTTTTTCACAATTGACAAACCTAGCCCTGCACCGCGATGGTTTGAACCGCGTGATTTGCTCTCGAACCGGTCAAAAACCGAACTTTGTTCGGCCTCTGGGATGCCACAGCCGCTGTCTATCACAGCAATTTCAATTTGGTCTTTGCACTTTTTAGCAGAGACGCTTACTTTAGCGCCTTCATCAGAGAAGCCAACAGCGTTGCTTAAGAGATTGTAGATCACCTGGCTAATGCGCTTGCTATCAACATCGAAACTGCCGATATTCTTTGCCAAGTCGATTTGAAGGTCAACTTTTTCTTTATCATATTGTTTTTGCAAACGTTTTGCAGCACTATCTACGACATCTTTCACGGGCACAGTTTCAATATTCAGATCAAGCCTGCCAGCATCGATTGTGGCTAAGTCTAGAATGTCATCAACAATGGCGAGAAGATTATCTGATGAATTGCGAATGTCTGTTAAATATTCGCTTTGTTTCTCATTTAAATCACCACTGGTTTTCGCGCTCATCAACTCACTAAAGCCAATGATGTTTGTAAGCGGTGATCTTAATTCATATGAGACATGTGAAATGAAGGTGTTTTTAAGATTGTCTGCTGCGACCAGAGCTTCGTTTCGCTCGCGCAAGACGCGTTCCATGCGGCGGTGAACAGTGACATCACTATATGTCAAAAGAGTTGCGCCATCTGGCAAAGGAGAGGCGGTATATTCTATGATTTTCCCATCAGGTCTTGTGAGCTCTGCTGATTGTCTGTCACGGCGGTCACTAATAGATGTCACCGCGCTATGGACATCATCCCATGAGGCATCATCCAGTAAAGTACGGCACTTAAAAATGACCTCATCAATGTGAGGCACATTTTTCAAGAATGTTTTATCTAGCTGCCAAATTTCTGCAAAGGCTGGATTAAAGAGGCGCAAGCGACCGTCCGTTGAGAACACAGCAACGCCTTCAGCTAAATTATCCAAAGTTTCTCTTTGAACGCCAATTAATTCATTATAGCGGCTTTCCATGGCGAAACGTTCTGTAACATCATCATAAAGATGCGTAACGCCGCCATCAGAGCGTTGTTCACTCATCACTTGAATGGTGCGGCCATCAGGTAAGTGCCACCATTCCTCATTGTTTTCCTGAGTTTCATATACTTTTAACTGGGTCTCGCGCCATGCATTATAATCTGCCTCTTCAGGCAGGCGGCGCATAGAACTCAATTTATCAAGAATTTCACCTTCTTCTGGCCCTGTATCTAACCAATTTTGATCTAGCCCCCAAAGATCAACATAGGCTTGGTTGCAGAAGGTTAGTCGTTGATTTCCATTAAATATAGCGGTTGCGGTTGCCACTCTGTTTAATGTTTTTGTGTGTGCTTCAATGAGGTTTTCTAACTGACCTTCAGCGCTTTCAATATCGCCCATATCCATAGCAAGGCCGGCACTTCCCTCAACTAGCGGGATGGCAACGGCATCAAATGTGCGTCTTTGGCCAGCAATGATAGTATGAAACCGCTCTGAAAAAGTTTTATTATCTTCAATGGTTTCAGCAACAGCTTTTCTTTGGCGCAATTCTAGCAACTCGATTTGACGAGATTTAATATCATCCAAATTCACTGCGCCCACATGATCCATATATGATTTATTGACCCATGTGAGCTTACCGGCCTCATCACGGAACCAAACTGGCATTGGCAGTGCATTTAGCAAAGAATGCTGCGCTTCAACAAGCTGTGTTAAGTTCCGGCGATGTTCGTAAATATTCGCAATTTCACTGGCGCTCCCCGCGATATTTCTCAACCTTAATATTGGTGTGCCACCAGCCGAGCGACCATCTGCTTCAAGGTGATGGCCTGTTAAAGTTCTGATTGTTAACGTGAATGCGCTGCCATCTCGAAAGAGGCTTTCTAGTTTATTGCGAAGCTCTATTGCGGATGGTAATTCAAGCCATTGATCAAAATATAAAGTCTCAGAAAAGTGAAACGGAATGCCTGTGTCAGTATCTAGCGTGTGAATGATGAGATTTGGCTCGCCCTTTTCATCCCACAACATTAAAAGCTGTGGTTCTGCCTTCAGCATGGCTTGCGCCAAGTTTAATTCCTGGCGGATTTGCCCGACGTCTTTTTGGGCTCTTTCACGCTCAGTTTGCGCTGTTTTTTGGGTTTGGATGGCGTAAAAAGAAATTATCGCTGAGAAAACTAAAGCCCCTAAACTTAAGATGGCGGCTAAGAAATCCCATGAACTAAAAAGAGGTGCCCCTTCTAAGCCTGAAATTTGAGCTGCCCAGATGGCTAGACCTACAAATGCGGCACTCACGACAATTAAAGGCAAAACATGCCCAAACTGAGGAAGCGCAGCGCCTAGATTTTGCACTTTATCTTTCATTTTCTTTTTTGCCTGCATTGAGCCTTAAACCCAAAAAAATATTTTGCGAATCACTCATTAATCTACACGCTTAACAAGGCCACACTCAAATAAAGAGCACTGCTTTCATCGGCTTACACACAATAAGTTGCGGTTCACGGCTAATCTGCCGCTATCGCGGCAGGCTTGCAACGGCGCCGTGCCTAGGTACTGGACGCTAGTCGCGCCATGTACCGCACTATGTACCGCCGATGTCCAGGTGCAAAAAAGCACTACTCTTCTTCATATGGAAAGATTATGTTCTTGGTATGTGTCTGATGAGGGGGGGCGTATTTATTTGCAGGTATCTGATTTGTCGCAGGCCCCATAAAAGAAGCCTGCGACAGTTATATATAGTTTAGTAGCGGTAATGTTCTGGCTTATAAGGGCCGTCAACTTCTACACCGATGTAATCAGCTTGTTCTTTTGACAGTTTTGTCAATTTCACGCCGAGTTTTTCAAGGTGCAACGTAGCTACTTTTTCGTCCAAGTTCTTAGGCAATACATAAACTTCATTGTTATATTTGTCGTTATTGTCCCATAGCTCGATTTGAGCCAAGACTTGGTTGGTGAATGAAGCACTCATCACGAAACTTGGGTGGCCTGTTGCACAAGCCAAGTTGACCAAACGGCCTTCAGCCAAAAGAATGAGTCGTTTTCCATCAGGGAACTCAACTTCATCTACTTGTGGTTTCACGTTGTGCCATGTGTAGTTTTTCAAAGCTGCAACCTGAATTTCACTGTCAAAGTGACCAATATTTGCAACAATTGCGCGGTCTTTCATATCGCGCATATGATCAACTGTGATCACGTCTTTGTTGCCTGTTGTTGTCACGAAGATATCGCCTTCAGGTGCTGCTTCTTCGAGTGTGTTCACTTCATAACCTTGCATAGCAGCTTGCAGAGCGCAGATTGGGTCAATTTCAGTGACAATCACACGAGCACCTTGGCTGCGCAGGCTTTCAGCAGAACCTTTGCCAACATCACCAAAGCCACAAACAACTGCAACTTTACCAGACATCATAACGTCTGTTGCACGCTTGATACCGTCAACAAGGCTTTCGCGGCAGCCATAGAGGTTGTCAAATTTTGATTTGGTCACACTGTCATTCACATTGATAGCTGGGAATGGTAGGCGTCCTTGTTCAACCATTTGATAAAGACGGTGAACACCTGTTGTTGTTTCTTCAGATACACCTTTGATGGCATCTCTTTGTTTTGCAAACCAACCTGGGCTTTGCTCTAGGCGTTTTTTGATGGTTGCGAAAAGAACTTCTTCTTCTTCGTTGCCTGGATTATCAAGTACAGAAATATCTTTTTCAGCTTCAGCACCAAGGATGATGTAGATGGTTGCATCGCCGCCATCATCGAGGATCATGTTGGCTGTGCTGTCGTCACCCCAATCAAAGATTTTGTCGATGAAGTTCCAATATTCTTCTAATGTCTCACCTTTATGAGCGAAAACTGGAATGCCGTCTTTTGCAATGGCTGCAGCGGCGTGATCTTGAGTTGAGAAGATGTTGCATGATGCCCAACGAATTTCAGCACCCAGCGCTTTTAATGTTTGAATTAAAACGGCTGTTTGGATTGTCATATGCAGAGAACCTGAAATGCGAGCACCTTTAAGTGGCTGTGCATCTTTATACTCTTCGCGCACAGCCATTAGGCCTGGCATTTCTGTTTCTGCAATAGCAATCTCTTTATATCCAAAATCAGCCAAGCTGATATCAGCGACTGCATAATCTGTAAATTCTGTCATCACTCGTCCTTTAGTTAAGCTCTTTGTTTTATTTCTGTGCTTCAGTTGCCCAATAGCCAACCGCATTTCTATGCTTCAGATGCCCATAAAGCATCCGCAATGTGCTTCTGTTGCCGATAAAGCAACTGCTTTGCACATCAGTTACCAACCGCATAGCTACCCCTAGAGCTAATTCGCTTTTGGGGAGAAAGCTCTGGGTTTTATTCAAAAAACCTTATAAAGCCGTCTGCAGAAAAGAGCAAGAGGGATATAAAGAAAGTTTTATATGCTGTCTGATCAGTGACAAGCTTATTTGGTGAGCAGCTAACTTATTTCAAGTGGCTTGCCTTACTCTCCTTCATGAAATTTAGCTTCGATGAGTGTGATGAGTGCTTTTAATGCCTCATCTCCTTCTGGCCCTTTGGCTTCAATTACGATTGATGAGCCTTGAGAGGCTGCAAGCATCATCAAGCCCATTATTGAGCTACCACCTACTGTTTGACCATCTTTAGTCACGTCTATTTCAGCATTATATTGCCCAGCGCATTTGACGAAGGCTGCTGAAGCTCTGGCGTGAAGCCCCTTTTTATTGCAGATTGTTACTTCTGCAATGGTGGATTGTTCCGTCATCTGTTCTTCCCTCTCCGTCTTTCATCTTTTTAAATGAAACACTCCCCAGTGGCTTCATTTAAAAATGGCTGTTGGCCTCGACTTTAGATCGTTATCTTATTATCTTTTTGTTTTTGTTGTTGAATTTATAAATGCGATTTTTGATTATTATTTATCGCTTAATACTTATTTATCGCTGAGTACATGGCTTGCGATTGAGATATATTTTCGACCTGCTTCTTGTGCTTTTAAAATAACCGCTTCTATGTCAGTTTCATTACGAAGGCTTGCAAGCTTAATGAGCAATGGCAGGTTGATACCTGCTATAACTTCAATTTTTGCATGATCCATAATTGAAATTGCAAGATTTGACGGTGTGCCGCCAAACATATCTGTTAGCAATACGACACCGTCATTATCATCTACACGGCCAATCGCATCTATGATGTCTTTCCGGCGTGCTTCCATATCATCATCGGGACCAATTGATACGGTTTCTAAATTATCTTGAGGGCCAACAACATGTTCTAATGCCGCTCTAAATTCCTCTGCCAGTCTCCCATGGGTGACAATAACAAGACCAATCATTATTTTTCCCAAATATATTTTTTAATGACTATTATTTTTATATTAATTTGTGATGCCAACATCTTCAAAAGATTACATTGTCTATGATTGTGGCTGCTGGCAAGTGATTTTGTTTGATTTTGATAACTTTTTTATGAGATTTGATAAAGTACAAGCTTTAACCATCAATGAGCAGATATAGTTTATTCAATGCGGAAGCTTCAAACGGGTCTATATGAAAAAGTGGAAGAGCGTGTCCCTCCACAAGTTCAATTTCTAGATTTTCTGCCGGCAATCTCTCGATTTCATCATATTTTTTCAGCTTAATTACGTAGTCAATCGTGCTTTTTTCTAAATATGGAACCGATTTAATTCCTATATGCCTGACTTCTAACAAACCTTTTAACGTTTCTGGTGCCGACCCTAAGAGCATTTGCTCTCCTTGGATAGTTTCTATAGAGATTTCAACCTGATCATCAGCCACCAAATGGGTCGGGATTTTTTCGCTTGCATAAGGATTTGGGGGTGCAATCAAACGTAGAGCCAGATCAGATTTACCTGAAGCGGATGGCCCAAGCAACAAGACACCTTTGCCTTTGAAATTGATGAGTGTTCCATGTTGAATGGTTTTATGAATTATCATCTTGCTTCATTTTATGAATGGCAGGTAACTCAATGACAAATCTGGCACCTAAAGGTTGCCGATTGCCAATTTGCTCCTCTGTTTCAATTCGTGGTTCGCCAGGCAAAGTATATCTATTTTCAGCTCTAATCGTTCCTTTATGCGCCGTGATAATTTGCTGAGAAATGCTTAGGCCCAAACCTGAGTTATTGCCGAACTCTTCTCCTTCAGGGCGATCTGTATAAAACCGCTTAAAAATTTTACCTAAATGCTCTGGAGGAATACCTGGCCCTTCATCATCAACATAAAGAATGATTTTTCCATCTTTTCTTGAAGCAGAGACCCAGACCTTGCCATCTTGAGGTGAAAAAGACAGCGCATTTTCAAGTAAGTTTATAAGAACTTGACCTAAGCGGCTATCATGGCCTCGTAAAAGAAAAGCACGCTCATCTTTAGCTTCAAACATATTTAATTTTACGGCTGTTTGATTACCTCTATGAATGTCATTGAAGACGTTTAGCGTTCCCTCAAGTACATCTTTAATGTTCAGAACTGCCGTATCTTCTCTGGCTAATTCTGCATCTAATCGTGACGCATCAGAAATATCACTGATAAGCCGATCCAGTCTTTTGACATCATTTTGAATGATATCGACTAATCTGGTTCGCTGTTCATCCGTTTTAACAAGCTCAAGGGTTTCGGCAGCACTTCTCAGAGATGTAAGAGGATTTTTTAATTCATGAGCCACATCAGCAGCGAATGTTTCAATCGCATCTAACCGTCTATAAAGTGCGGCAGTCATTTCTCTGAAAGAGCCGGATAGTTGGCCGATTTCATCATTTCTATCTGTATAATCAGGGATTTCTTCTCTGGCCTTTATACTTTCGCCAACTCGCTTGGCAGCAGCTGATAAACGGCGCATGGGTTGAGCGATGTATCTTGTTAAAAAGAGAGACGTTAAAAGACTGACACCAAATGCAAGGAATGCCAGGCGTAAAATAGCCCGTCTTTCTGAGCGGATGGTTTGCTCAACGCCGCCACCTTTCGTAGATAAAAGTAGCACGCCTAAAACACGGCGTAGCCTTATGATGGGGACAGCCACCGAGACAATATGCTTTCCTTCAGTCGTTACACGCACCATTGGTGTTGATGTGCCAGCTTTGGCTGCGCCGACTTCATCATAAACGGCACCATCACCAATTTTGTCTTCTTGGTAGATTGGTAAATCACTGTAAAAAAGCACTCGCTTAAAGGCTTGCTCAATTTGAGAATACAAACTTTGATCGTCGTTATTTGTTTGATTGATCTCAGTCTTTGTTTGCAAGCCGCCAGAGTAAAGCCTTTGACTATCAATGATTAAAGTCTGATCAGAATCGTATATCCGAGCTCTTGTTCCTGTTGGTTGCACCAATCGGCGCAATATAGGAGCGACGCGTTCTGGGTCAATTGGAAATTCTAAAGATGTAAATGTATCTCCTGTAATGAAAGGGGCATCTGCACCTGTTTCCAAGAGACTATCTGGATCTACAATGATTTGATCTGTGTCTGCTGTTGCTGAGGCAGCAATTGCGCCGGCTATAATTTCACCTTGTGTTTGCAAACTTTCAACTTTGGCGCCAATTAATCCAGCACGTAGTTGATTAAGGTATAAAATTCCAAGCATCAAAAACACGAGGGCGATCATGTTTGAGATAAAGATTGTTCGGCCAAGGGTTGAGAAATTCAAAAAAGAACGAAAGGCAGAACGGATGTGAACGAGAATTTTTTTAAATGTCATTAGAGAAGTTTGGTTATTTGTAGGAGACAGAGACTTTATTGAGTTTACAACTGTTTCTGGCTGCCACTTTTTACTCTGTGACATTTAAACTGATCCTTTAAAGGCTTTGCGGATGGCTGTCGTTTTATTTTCAAGCTTACAATAACTAAATTTATTGTAACATGACGGCTTTTTATGGATAGAAAAAACTGCGTCTTCGCACTTGCTAGCACTTCAGACGCAGTAATTTTTAATATAGCCCATTAGTTATGGTGCTGATTTTTCTTTAAAACGATAGCCAACGCCATAGAGGGTTTCTATCACATCAAAATTATCGTCAACGACTTTGAACTTTTTACGTAAACGTTTGATATGGCTATCAATTGTTCTATCATCAACATAAACTTGGTCATCGTATGCCGCGTCCATTAAAGCGTCGCGGCTTTTTACAACGCCTGGGCGCTGTGCCAAAGATTGAAGGATCAAAAACTCAGTGACTGTTAAGGTTACGGGTTTGTTGTCCCATGTGCAGGTATGGCGTTCTTCATCCATCACCAAGAGCCCACGCTCAAGAATGTTACTTGCGTCTTTTTTAACCGGCTCTACGGCTCTTGCTGCTGAGCGACGCATAATGGCTTTTACACGCTCTAAGAGCAATCTTTGAGAAAACGGCTTTTTGATATAATCATCTGCCCCCATCTTGAGGCCAAAAAGCTCATCAATCTCTTCATCCTTGGAAGTGAGGAAGATAACGGGTAGCTCTGATTCTTGGCGCAAGCGGCGTAACAGCTCCATACCGTCCATGCGCGGCATTTTAATATCTAGAATGGCAAGATCGGGTGGCTCACTTGTTAACCCTTCAAGGCCTGAAGCCCCATCATTATAGGTGCGAACAAGATACCCTTCGGTTTCTAAAACGATACGAAGAGACGTGAGGATATTTCGATCATCATCAACAAGCGCTACTGTTGGCATATCTTTAAGGCCTTATTGTTATTTCAATATTTTTAACTCTCAGCCGCGATAAGGTCTTTTTATGAAGATATTAAGGCAGCTCACAAAAGTCGCCATGAATGTTACTGCTTTTTACCTGAAAGGCAATAATCTTAACATTAATTCCCTGTGTATGAATTGTTAGTTTTGCCCATCACTTTACGGCATTTGCCTAATTTCAAAGCTTTTCCACTTTGATCTTTGCTTTTTTTTAAGATTAATTCACTTTACAAATGGGATTAAGTTCACCTTCTTTTTGGTACTTTTCTCAAGTCATTATTTAGGTTAAACAAGAGCTCGCTCTCCTTTTAAAATGAGAATATGTCGATTTTTTCGCAGTAATGCCTTAATTTTGTTAAAATGGCATCACTTTAGGCATTTCGTGGGTTGAACATTTTGCTCCTGTAGAATAGTAAAATGGCTGAGGCATTTGTCATATATTTGAAATATAGCTTGCCCTTTAGAAAACAGAGTGAAAAATTGGTGTGAAGGTGTCCGCCAATTTTAAAGTAACAATATCCATTTTAGGAGTTGATTTGTCGTGACGTTAAAGGCGATTGATGGTGGTGCAAACAAGCATGTGACGTTCCCTATTCGGGAACCTGGTACTATTCACCTTAATAATAGCCGTGCAGAGCTATATAACGTAGCTATTGAGCGCGGTGAAGGTAAACGG
>JAEPQF010000006.1:0-5149 GCA_017640685.1 Hyphomicrobiales bacterium | reverse complement strand
TAATGGTGCCTTTGCTGTTACCACTGGACAACATACTGGTCGATCTGCAAAAGATAAATATGTTGTTCGTGATGCATCCACCGAAGATACAATCTGGTGGGATAATAGCGCTGCTATGACCCCAGAACAATTTGCAACCTTGAAAGAAGACTTTCTAGCACATGCTAATGGTCGTGAATTATTTGTACAAGATTTATTCGCTGGCGCCGATCCTGTCCATAGGTTAAATAGCCGCATCTATTGCGAATTTGCCTGGCACGCTTTGTTTATTCAACACCTTATGATTGAGCCAACGGCAGAGGATAGAGACAATTTTGACATTGGCTTTACCATTGTAGACCTGCCGAGCTTTAAAGCTGACCCCGCCCGTCACGGCACGCGAACAGAGACTGTTATTGCTCTTGATTTGGCTAACAAACTCGTTCTCATTGGTGGCACCGAATATGCCGGTGAGATGAAAAAATCTGTTTTCTCTTATTTGAATTATATCCTCCCTGAAAAAAATATCATGCCAATGCACTGCTCTGTTAACGAAGATGCAGAGGGGAATTCTGCTGTATTCTTTGGTCTTTCTGGCACTGGTAAAACAACTCTTTCAGCTGACCCGAAACGTCCGCTTGTAGGTGATGATGAGCATGGTTGGGCTCCGAATGGTGTGTTTAACTTTGAGGGTGGTTGCTATGCAAAAGCTATTCGCCTTTCAGAAGAAGCGGAACCTGAAATTTATGGTGCCATTAACCGCGAACATGCGGTGATGGAAAATGTTGTTCTTAATGACGCTGGTGAGCCTGACTTTGATGATGGCTCGCTTACAGAGAACACTCGCGGCGCCTATCCTCTTGATTTTATTAAAGGGGCTAGTGAAACAGGCATGAGTGGCCAACCACTTAACATCGTTATGCTAACAGCGGATGCATTTGGTGTTTTACCTCCAATTGCTAAATTGACGCCTGCGCAAGCAATGTATCACTTCCTTTCAGGCTACACAGCAAAAGTAGCAGGCACTGAAAAAGGTGTTACAGAGCCGACAGCTACATTTTCTACTTGTTTTGGAGCGCCATTTATGCCGCGTCACCCAAGTGTTTATGGTAACTTACTTCGTGATCTTATAGCTGAACATAAAGTTGATTGCTGGCTTGTGAACACTGGCTGGACTGGTGGCAAATATGGTGTTGGAAACCGGATGCCAATTAAAGCGACACGCCGCCTTCTTGATGCAGCGCTTGGTGGTAGCTTGAAATCTGTACCGATGCGTGTTGATCCAATTTTTGGTTTTGAAGTTCCTGAGCAGGTTGAAGGGCTTGAAGATCAATCAATTTTAACACCGCGTGAAACTTGGGCTGACAAAGCTGAATATGACCAAGGTGCAGCTAAGCTTGTTGAAATTTTTGTTGAAAATTTCAAGAAATTTGAAAGCCATGTGGCTGCAGATGTGAAAGCTGCAGCGCCGCAAATTCAAGATGCTGCTGAATAATTTCATCAATTTTTATTATTTATAAAGGGTCGCTTTTATAGCGGCCTTTTTTTTGCTTAATTTTTGCCTAAAATTTTCAGTGTCAACTTAACGCTTTGATTAAGTTCATATTCTAAATATACAGCAACTCATTATATGTGAAGATTAACCCGCTTTGGAGGCTCAGCTATGGTTTGCTCGTTCCAACTCAATTTCACCGCTCTTTTAAAATCCCTTTTTGTTGCTCTTATTTGTCTTTTTTCATATTCAGCACTTGCCTTTGCTGAAGCCCCGCAAACTGACCTCAAGCGCCTACCTACTTGCAAGGGTGTTGATTTAATTGAGGAAATGAGAGTTATTGAACCAGAGCGATATCAGAAATTAAAACGCGTTTCTGATATTGAGAAAAACTCAAATGCTATTCTTTGGCGCATTGAAGGAACAGATGGCCCTCCTTCATATTTATTTGGCACGATGCATACGACTGACCCTGGAGTAACTGAATTTAGCACGGCGGCTAAAGAAGCATTTAAGGAAGTGACCACAGTTGCTGTTGAAGTTTCTGACCTTTCGCCCACAACTGTGCAGGCTTATATACAAAAAAACCCTAATCAGTTTTTTTCCCTCAAAGGTCCTAAGTTAAATGAATATCTCAGCCAAGATGACTATCAATATATTGTTAAATTAGCTGCCAAACATGGCCTTCCTAAAACTATGATCCCGCTGCTAAAACCCTGGTTTGCTTATATTAGCTATTTTCAAACACCAGGTTGTGAAACCTTTCGAATGAGCAAAGGACTTGTTTCTCTGGATCAAGAAATCATCAAAAAAGCTAAGGCAAAAGGCAAGCGTTTAATTGGTTTAGAAAGTTTACATGACCAATTTTCAGCTTTTGATGGACTTAGCCCCAAACATCAGGTGACGTTACTACAAGACGGAATTTTTCAGCATAAGCGGATTAATGATTTTTATTTCACTGCTATGCAGCTTTATAAAACCCGCCAAATTGGAATGATGATCCCGCTTTCAATTGCTTTTGCCAAGAATGAAGAAAAGACAACTGCAGCTATGGCGGAGTTTCTTGAAATCATGGTGGTCAAACGCAATAAATTGATGTTTGACCACTCACTACCACTCGTGAAAAAAGGTGGTGCTTTCATCGCTGTTGGCGCTCTTCACATGACTGGACGGCACGGTTTGGTTGAAGCGTTTCGTGATGCTGGTTTTCAAGTTACCAAAATAAATTAGAGCTTAAACTTTCAGGCTTTCAATTCATTACTTCTAGATATTCTCTTTGATCAATTTTAAAGGACATCCAAATGAGATCTTTTATTTTACTTTTGATTTTAGTGAGTACTTTATTTCTCAATTTACCTCTCGCACTTGCAAAAGATACTCAGGATCGTGTTGCCGATAGTGAAGCTTTATCAATAGCGAGAAAGTTAATTGAAATTTTAGTTAAATCAGAGGGTTTAAAAAAGACTTTAAAAGTAATAGCTAGAGAAGATTGGAAGCCAATTGCAATAGAAATAAAATTGAAAAACCCCAAAATCAATAAAGTACAACTTGAAGAATTGAGGGCGATATATGAGGAAATACAATTAGGGCCAATGAATCCTATATTTACTCAGTTGCCGAAAATTTATGTGCGCTATTTTAGCAAAGAAGAACTCATTGCTCTTTATGAATTTGAAAACTCACCTTTGGGTAGGAAATTAAATAAAGTCACTCCTAAAATTATAGCTGAAATAACACCAATGCTTGCTAGTACAGCAGCTTCTCGGGCTCCAGGCATGTATCCATTGATAAAAAAACGGATCAAAGAAAAAGGTTTTAAAATGTAGAATTTTTTACCTGATTAGAATGCAAAAAAGGCACTGCTTCCAAAATGGAAACCGTGCCTTTTTTAAATACATAAAGTGATCATACTTAAGAACTTACATTCTTACATATGGATTGTGCGTTTGTCTGTTGCAAGGGCAGCTTCTTTAATCGCTTCGGTTAATGTTGGGTGCGCATGGCAGGTTCTTGCTAAATCCTCAGCTGAACCACCAAACTCCATCAACACCGTTGCCTCGCCAATCATCTCGCCAGCCATTGGGCCAACAATGTGCACACCAAGCACGCGATCTGTTTTCTTATCAGCAAGCACTTTTACAAACCCATCAGTTTGATTGTTTGCTTTGGCGCGGCCATTTGCTGTGAAGGGGAATTTTCCGCTTACATAATCATGGCCTTCTTCTTTCAACTGGTCTTCTGTTTTACCAACTGAGGCCACTTCTGGGTATGTGTAAACAACACCTGGGATGAGGTTGTAATTCACGTGCCCTGCTTGGCCAGCCAAATTTTCAGCCAGTGCGACACCTTCTTCTTCAGCTTTGTGAGCAAGCATTGCCCCTTCAATAACATCACCGATTGCGAAAATGCCAGGCACATTAGTTTGGAATTTCTCATCAACTGTGATGCGGCCGCGATTGTCTTTTGAAACACCTAACTCTTCAAGGCCTAGACCTTCAGTGAATGGCACACGGCCAATAGCAACGAGAACTGAATTTGTCTCAATCACTTCAGCATCGCCGCCATCTCTTGGCTCGATTGTAACTTTTGTTTTGCCTTTGGCTGATTTTGCTTTTTCAACGCCTGTTACTTTTGAACCAAGCTTGAATTCAATACCTTGTTTTTTCAAAATTTTCTGGAATTGAGTTGCCACTTCTTTGTCCATACCAGGGAGAATCCGATCTAGGAATTCAACCACTGTGACTTTTGCTCCTAGTCGGCGCCAAACTGAGCCAAGCTCCAAGCCGATTACACCAGCGCCAACAACCACCATGTGATCTGGCACTTTACCAAGTTCTAGTGCACCTGTGGATGAAACAATTGTTTTCTCATCAATCTCAATACCTGGAATTTGAGCAACATCTGAGCCTGTTGCGATACAGATATTTTTTGATTTAACTATCGTTGTTTCACCATCATCAGCAGTGACAGTGACTTCACCTGCTTTTGAAATTTTTCCTAAGCCATGGAAAGCTGTGATTTTGTTCTTTTTAAACAAGAACTCGATACCGCTGACATTGCCGTTAATGGTGTCTGTTTTGTGTTTCATCATCGCTGGCAAGTCTAATTCAGGTTTTACTTTGATACCCAATTTTGCCATGCCATGATTTGCTTCATCAAAAAGTTCTGATGCATGAAGCAATGCTTTTGATGGGATACAACCAACATTCAAACACGTGCCGCCATGAGTTTTTCTTTTCTCTACAACAGCGACTTTCATGCCCAATTGTGCAGCGCGAATGGCACAGACATAGCCTCCTGGTCCGGAGCCAATAATTGTTAAATCAAATTCCTGATCGGACATGGTTTTTCCCACCCTCAATTCATCTCATCGGTTTCTTGGCTCGCAATTAGCATTCTTAAAACCTAGAAGCTTTAAGAGATGCCCTGATTGAGAGCCACTACAGTGTTAAAATTTAAACCTCTGGACCGCCCCCTAGTTTCATTTCTTGAGTGAGTTAGAGGTTTAAACTTTATGTTAAAATATCATCTTCATCACATCCGGCGGCATATAGCGCCAGAATTAATGAAATCAAGATCATTATGGTTGAAGCGATCAGACCATATGTTCCATAAGCTTGAATGCCATCAGCAATTAATAGGTCATACCCTACAAAGCCTATAAGCATAGTGATTGGT
>JAEPQF010000069.1 GCA_017640685.1 Hyphomicrobiales bacterium | reverse complement strand
TGGTTCTCTTCAATGGCTTCAATCTGAGAGAGCAAATAACCTACAAGACCCGCCTGTGATAATTGCCGTAAAGCACGGGCGATAGCTTTATCTTTTAGAGTGGGTTCCTTGCGCCTGCGTTTGGGTTTTACAGGATCGTCAAAGAGCTTGGAGATCACATAGGCATTCAAGGACATGCCCACGGCATCACGCTCCAATTGCGTGCGCTGTTCTTTAGAAAGCCGCACCGATAATGGAGCCATGCGTTTTGGTTTTATGGTATGCGCTGATTTAAAATCTGATTGAAGGTGAGGAGGCATTATTCGTCCTCCTTATCAAAGTCAATTCCAGATAAATCTGAGCGTGAAAGTTGGTAGTCCCAGTCCTTAAAAACATCGGTTAATGAGTTCGATGTTTTTTCGTCTGGCTCCACCACTTACCATAATACCGCGACTTTGAATTGTACCTGAGGATTGGCGCTCTTTTGGGAAAACTTTTCGATTTTTATCATTCAGCTTTTTTTCTCATACTCTTTAAATGATTTACCAAGCGGTAACGTCTGAAACTCCAGCTATTCCAATTTGTCTGAGAATTAACTAGAGCTTTTGTAAAGCGGGCAATAGAATTTTTTAAACGTCTATTTCTAACGTTGATGATATGATTTTTAAATAGATGGGGTGATATCCGAGCTTCATAAATTGGTGAAACTCTAACAATTGCGGGAAGTGCATTTTCTCCTAAAGTAATCAGATAATCCACATCAATATATTCCTCTGGATTTTTAATAGCGTAGTCCACATTGTAAGTCGAAATGATATGTGGAAAATTCATAAAGCTAATCACATAGAGTACTGTTAATAACGAAATCAAATTGGTTTTTATAAGCCAAATGTTCGTCCGCTGAAAAACAATGCGAAATAAAATTAGCCCAAGACCAATTAAAACAAGCAGCATCCAAATTAGCACAAAAAGTCGTAAATAGGTTAAAGCAAAAGCTCCAATATATAGATGCATTCTCATAAGCGTAGAAATTACTAGAATAACATTCTGGAGCGTCCAAAAAAGGATCAAGCTTTTTGTAAATAGGGAAAGGTTATTCTCTCTGTTTTTGTTCATAACAAAGAGAATGAAGACTGCAGCAAGCACAACAGTAATGATAAGAGTATAGGCACCCTTATGTGCATAATTGGCATATGTCATTCCCTCTGGAAGTTGACTGTTTCCCCATAAGTAAAACAAGTCAAGATAAGTCTGTATGGCAAAAATTATGTTGAAAGCAATAAGTGAAAACGTAACAGAGGCCGGTGTCAGATAAACCTGTAAAAAACCAGAGGTTTCAATAAAAGTGGGGTCTAGTTTTGAACTCTTAAGAGTTGTTTTCCTAAACAAAGCCTTTTTGGAATAACGAAGCAAAGGCCAAAGTGCTATGGCAAACACTAACCAAAACAATGGTCTATAAAAGCTATCAATTGAAAAAGCACTTTTAAATTCTAGTTCTGAAAACCAATTGTAAATCAGTGGGTTTGCAATAACGAACAATACGATAAACCCTATTGAAAAGAGAAAAGGCAATATCAGTGAAGTTAAAAATGATTCAATCTTCTTCTCATCGTATGAATACTGAGAGACTTTTTTTGTGAAAGTTTTTGTATCCCTAAATAGCTGTAATGGCGCATTATCAAGAAAAGAAAGCAGGGTGCTGAACCAATCGTCCAAAGACCTCACATCTTTATTGTTTATCATTACAATAAAGAAAATCAGACCTGTCAGCGCTATTGATAAGGTAAGATAATTTGTAGTCTCTATACCGGGCAAAATAGCGAAGACTAAAAGGGTCATTGGATATATATCTTTGAGATGCTTTAATCTGAAGTGGCATGTCGCCATGGCAAAGCAAGAAGTTAATAAAACAAAAACCGGAACAGATAGACCAAGAGTTTCAGAATAAAAAAAATGGCCAGCTATTATAAGAAGAATAACAAGAAAGGTGATTTGCAAAGAGAGGGAATTATTTTTAAATGAACCCGATAAATTCAAATTTGTGAAAGAGGTAAGCATATCGAATTACTTTCTATCTAAAGATGGAAGGAGGTATTAATTTTTTTGAAAAGCCTTGCAAATAAAGAAATCAGCATTTGCGAAGTTTTGAATTGAACTTTCTATGTATGGGAAAAAAGTTAGAAGGCCTAAACTAGCAGCACAAATTGCACTAATAAGTACAGCCCCGGCGGCAATGTCTTTCGCCGCTTTAATACCAGAATTTAAATCTGGTGAGACGACATCGCATAAATATTCAAGGGCAGTATTAATTGCCTCTGCTATCCATACGATCGAGATCGCCAAGACAAGCCACCTCCAATCAGAAACACTGATTTGTAATAGAAGGGCGCTACTAAAAACTAAAATAGTAACCGTTAAGTGAACCCAACAATTATGCTCTGTTTTAAGCATAATGTTCAAACCATTAGCAGCATATGAAAAGCTTTTTAAACGAGCTCTTACCGAGAATTGTTTTTCTTCGAGAGAATTTAGCGAGATTGGCTCTACCGAAAATAATCGCCATTCAAGTGGTTTCTGATCGGCTTGCAGTTTGGTGTTTCCGATAAATTTAAATATCCATAGAAACGAGCCAATCAATAAAGAGAGAAGTATACAACAGACCATTTTAATACTTATCCTCTGGAGTGATATGAACTTCCGTGCGATCATAAATTGGAATATTAAGAGTGGCGTCTCCCCGATCGTCAGCATGAAGCGTTTGTTTGGTTTTTATAAAAGCTCGATAGCTTCTATTGGGGTTAAGGTTGCCTATTGTGACGGAGTAAAGACCGGGCTTCTTACCTGGGTAGAGAACCATTGATAGTATATTGTTTTCATGAATAGCTTTAGCAACTAAAACATCTGGATACGATAATCTTTTTATATAGGGATCTGATTTATTTTCTGCCTTAATAGTAGCCAGTTTCTTGAAGGCGTCTTTTCGACCACTACGAGCCATGAGTTCTAGGGAGTGTGCCCATAGTGAAGAGCGGTCTCTATGAAATACACTTTGGCAGACATGTTTGGGGCACTCATCATCAAGGAGATGCATGAGTTCATTTGCAAGGTCTTGGTCTCCAAATTCTACAGCAGCAGCAGCTGTAGCAGTGTAACTAGAAGCCCTGGAAAATTTATAGTTTCCCACGTCAATAGGCCAGCACGTTCTTTTGAGGTTTTTGCTTTTTAGTTCATGGCGAAATAGTTGCCACTGTCGCTCTGCAATCTCTGGTAAAATCATATTTAAAAAAAGACAAGGAAAAGATTGCATAATTGCCCCACCAATTTGAGGAGCTGCAAACCCCAAGAATCTAGAGCGGAATGGAATAATCATTCCATCAGGGCGAATAAATTCTGTTTCTAGACGATGCTTGAAACCAGCCTTAATCTCTTCCCAATGATGAGTTCTGTTAGTTGTGTCATATGTCCGTATAGCGGAGGCCGTTATGAAATTGCATAAGGGGTAAATCCAGTTGGGTTCACAAGCCAGCAGACCATATTTGGAAGACTTATATTGAGTTTTTAAAAGCTCAATAATTTCAGGAAGAGAATAGGAGTAACTGTTTCCCGAATTGTCTGAGCAAGTAAAGCCATGAGGGTTTGAAAATCTATTGCTATTACCATTTGCTTCAAAAAAACTAATTTGAGCTGCTACAAAACCGGTATACATAATATTTTCACGAGGAATGGGATCTGAACCAAATTTAAAATTCCCCCAAAGATTTTCATATTTCCAATAGCTCCAAATTCTATAATCTTGTTGTTTCAAAATTAAATTGTTTTGTGCTTCTGAGAGATACCCCTTAAATGCAGGGAGATGAACCGACTGAGCAATTGAAAGTGCATAAGACATAAAATTTAACTGATATCGAACAGCTCCGCTCTGGAATTGATCATTCCATTCAAAACCATTGAATTCATTTATAGGTTGCAATGCCCGGTCAAGAAGTAACCGCATGAGTTGTAAGTCATCAAGGCTAAGTTCATCTTTCAATGAATTGATAGTTTCTTCTGAGACAGAAGAGAGCGTGAATTTTTTAGGTAATTCAGTAGTAAGATTATGAAATTTCTTTCTTTTTCTTAGTTGCGAAAATTGAAGAACTTTAAACACAACGTATAAAATCAATAGAGAAAATAAACAAAAAGCGAGAACATAGAGCTCAGCTGATTGCCAAAATAAAGTTTTTTCCGAAGAGCTATGTAAGTAACTATAAAAACCTGAAGAAACCGCAGTACCAAACCATATAAGAAAAGGTAAAAACACATTGCCTGTGGCGAGCCAAAAAATAAGTGACAGAATAAAGCTAAAGGCTGTAAAAAGGGCTAGAAGAAAAAATAATGTTTGATCAGGGTTGCCATATCCGGTCCAATATAGAAAGCCAGACCCTGGAAAATACAGACCGAGGGCAAATGTTTTAATGCTCAAGCTATCAGTGAGTTGAATACATGCTGTGGCTAGAAGAATTAAAACTAAATATGTAGTTGTAATAAAAAATTGTTGCTTGCGCGAAATTGAAAAATGGCGGTTCTTGGGATGCAAAAAAACTTTGTGTAGTTTTTCTTGGGTGTTCTCTATTTTCATTTTACACCCGCTATTTTATAATTTTTATTATTTCCATCAGCATTCATTACGACCGGGGGTAGTTTAGTTTCAGCCTCTAGTGAGCCAAAACGTCTGTCACGAGATCTAAAATCTTCAACAGCGTCTCTAAGGTCTTTTGAAGTAAAATCAGGCCAGTCTATATTGGTGAAATAGAGTTCAGAATATGCGCATTCCCATAACAAAAAGTCAGATAATCTCTTCTCGCCACTCGTTCTGATAAGAAGGTCAACATCACATTCTTTCTCTACACCACTTAAACTTTTTGAAAGAGCGGAATGACTGTCGTTTGAATTGTCCAGAATGTTTTTAGCTGCCTGTAAAATTTCATATCGAGAAGAATAATCTATAGCAACCCTAAGGGTTAGTTGCTCACCACATTGGGTGTCATGCTCAACCTTCTCAATTAATTTAACAATATCTTCAGGCAAACGATCCCTTCTACCAATCGCTTTAAAACGAATGTTGTTTTCTAAGAAACAATCCGTTTCAGAGCTTAAATATAGCCTTATTAAATCCATCAAATGCGAAATCTCTGTTTGAGGTCGCTTCCAATTATCAGAAGAAAAAGCATATAGAGTGAGAGTTGAGATTTGGAATTCCGGACAGCATTGAATGATAGTCCGAAGAGTGGAAACACCAGCAGAATGCCCTTTAAAACGAGGCAAATTCCTTTTTTGCGCCCATCTCCCATTCCCATCCATGATGATAGCAATATGTATGTTTCGCAAATTGCTTTGCATTACAAAGTTTCCTTTTGAAAAAAGAGACCTTAAGCAGGTCTCGGTTTTAAGTTTTTATCTGATGAGCTCTCTATTTCAGTTTCTTGAGCTGCATCGCGAAGTACTTTTTCCAAAACAGATAAATAATCTAAAAAGCGCTGCCGGCCATTTTTCGTTAAAATGACAGTGGTGTGCGGCCTATTAGCCAGATAACCTTTTTCAATTTTGATGAGTTTTGCTTCCTCTAGCACTTTCAAATGCCGACTAAGATTACCATCCGTAAGGCCGCAGAGTTGTTTGAGTTCTCCAAAATTTAAGCCCTTAGAGTGAGCCGCTAATGAGGTAAGCATACCAAGACGCGCTTTTTCATGCATCACACGATCAAGGCCGTCATAGGCAAAAAGAGCTTCTGTGTTTTTATTCATCTTGTTGTTCCTCTGAAGCAATGTAAAGAAGAAAGCCCATTAGCAATTGTCCAATCAAAAACGGAAGACCCATCATCCAAGGCGTCAGATTTTCGGTAATACAACCAATCAGTAAAACGGTAGTACCTGAAAGGAAGTACCAAGCCCCCACAATTGAGATCGTTTTGGGTAGAGATCTGACAGCTGCAAAAATGCCAAGAGCCAAACACACTTGCCAAATGCCAGGTAACATCCATATGTTTTGAGAACTATACTTCATCAAAACCGCTCCAATTGCAGCACCTGCAAAACCAGAAGGTAAAAATTGTTCAACCGCATTAGCTAACATCGCATCGGCTAACCCTTTGTGATGACGACGAGAGCGAGCAATCATTTCAATGCCAATAATTATGACTGAAATAATAGCTGTAAAGACCCAAACAATTAAAAGCTCAATATTAGTTGCAGAAAACGTTTCCGAAAAGAACAATTGTAGCAACATTGTTATTCCGGCCAACAAACCTGTTGCAGTGATGATGGTTGGACCAAATCCTTGAAACTCAGTTCCTGCTGCCAACTGCCCACGAATATTAGCTATATCGATAAGGGCTTTATCAATGTCTCTCATTACCATCCCGCAAATTACTTTGTAATGCAAAGTTGCATTTTTTGATTTTAATATCAAGAGAAAATTTTAGAAATAATAATTGAGGTTAATTCCGTCAAAGCGATTTTACAAAGTAAGTAAAAAAATTGAAAGAACCTAGAATGAGTATGATAGTTAATATTTATTAAGATATATTATTTGTTCAAAATCATCTCCCAATCCCTCAATAAATCGAACAACCGGTTCGAACTTTTTATGATCGGGTCCACCACCATTTTCATAATATCTCCCCATAAAATTATAGAGCATATCAATTATAGCTCTGGGAAAACTATGCGCTTATAAAAACAGTTTTTATCCAGCAGAGACATTTCTTTATTAAAAACTAAATCTTTTGTTCCTTCAAAAGTTGTTTGAAATTTTTTACAATATTAGTGGTGTAATTATTCATTGTTTTAGCTGTACAGGAGGAGGGTGGAGCAATGCTTTACGAAGTCAAAACACCTGAAGATTATTTTAACAAGCTAGATAACGATTGGCGACAAGAGAAACTTCTTCAACTTCGTGCGATTATCAAGGAAAAAGCCCCTGAACTTGAAGAGACGATAAATTACAAGATGCTTGGTTATGGAGTAGGTGATGCATTTGTTTTTCATCTAAACGCGCAAAAAAATTATGTCAGCCTTTATGTTGGGAATGTTTTAAAAATTGATCCGAATGGCGCGATGCTAAAGGGTTTAAATGTCGGTAAAGGGTGCATCAGATTTACCAAGACCAAATCAATTGAAGATACTCGCATTGACGAATTTATCGCCTGTGCTGTAAATTTGTGGAGGGAAGGTGTCGACACTGAGTGCTAAAATGCGACTGTTCGATTTATTCCAAACTATAATAAAAAGCATTTTTCAATATGAACAACAGCTTACTTATTAAATCACATTGTTTGCCTCGGTCTGAGTGATCTAATTCAAGTTCCCTTTCGTTAGTTGATTATAGTTCAGCAGATTAATTTCTGCAGCCTGACAAAAATAACTTTCGGAGAATTCATTTATGAAAAATTACATCAGAAATATTTTCATGGCTTTGATTTTGTCACTGCCAATGTTTGCCACATCAGCTAATGCAGGTGCTAAAGATATCGTTGATACAGCGGTTAGTGCCGGAAGTTTTAAAACTTTGGTTGCTGCTGTGAAAGCAGCTGGCCTTGTCGACACATTAAAAGGTGACGGACCGTTTACCGTTTTTGCACCAACTGATGCTGCTTTTGCAAAATTACCAGCAGGTACCGTTGAAGATTTATTGAAGCCAGAAAACAAAGCAAAGCTTACTGCTATTCTCACCTATCATGTTTTACCTGGTAAAGTAATGTCTAACGATATTGCTGGGAAAAAATTAGACGCCAAAACTGTTCAAGGACAAGAAATTTCTGTTGATGCGACCAAAGGCGTTAGAGTGAACTCCGCCACTGTAACTACGGCAGATTTAGTGACAACCAATGGTGTTATTCATGTAATTGACACCGTGATAATGCCAAAATTGTAAGCATGGCATTACCATGCTTGTATGGTCACTCTCCAGGCATGGCTGTCTTCCCGAAGTGCTGCTTTTTTGGTTGAATAGAGAAAGTCACACCCTAGGATGATTTTCTCTATTCTTGTTTTCGTTAGGTATTTTCTTTAGACGAAAATATAGATTAAGATTATGGGTAACTGAAAAGCTTAAGGTTTTTATCCATAAAAAAGGTGTCGATAAATTCTTATGAATTCATTTGAGCATGAAATAATTCATCTTGCCTGGGATGATTTGACTTCTTTTGATGTGATTGAAAAGCAAACTGGCTACAGTGAACGCCAGGTGATTGCACTCATGCGACGAGAGCTGAAGCCGAAGAGTTTTCGAGTATGGAGACAGCGGGTTTCTGGCCGTAAAGCGAAGCATCTTTGTAAGTTGCGATCTAAGCTACTTAAAAATGCTAGTTTTAAGTGAGTAGATTTCTATTTGGCAAACAATGGTTTTGGTTTATTTGAGCTTTTAAGGAGAAAAGTCTACCAATGAAATGTTTGCGACTTATTCTTGGAGACCAACTGAGCCACTCTCTTTCGAGTCTTGCCGATGTTGACTGTGAACAAGATGTCATTCTGTTTTGTGAAGTGTGGGAAGAGGCTAAATTCGTTAAACATCACAAAAAGAAAATTGCATTTTTATTTTCTGCTATGCGTCATTTCGCTGAAGAACTGAAAGCAAAAGGATATAAGGTTGAGTATCACAAATTAGACTTATCAGACCGCTCAAGTTCTTTTCGATCTGTTGTGGAAAGAGCTCTCAACAACCATCAAGCTGACCGTATCATTGTAACCCATCCTGGCGAATATCGCGTATTAGAAGAATTACGGTCCTGGGAATGCTCCCTTTCTGTACCAATTGAAATTAGAGATGACGATCGCTTTTTATGTACTCATGAAGAGTTTGAGAGTTGGGCATCCGGGCGCAAAGAATTACGAATGGAGTATTTCTATCGTGAAATGCGTAAGAAATACAACATACTGATGGATGGTAGTAAGCCTGAAGGGGGTAAGTGGAATTATGATAGCGAAAATCGAAAACCACCTAAAACAGGTTTAAACGTCCCAAAAACGTTTACCAATTCTGTTGATAAAATTACCAAAGAAGTGCTTGAGTTGGTAGATGATACATTTGCTGATCATTTTGGAGATACGGAGCCTTTCTTTTTTGCAGTTACCCGCGAGGGGGCTTTATTGGCACTTCAAAAATTTATCAAAGAACGCTTGAAATATTTTGGTGATTATCAAGATGCGATGATTGAGGGGAAGCCCTGGATGTTTCACTCTCATATTAGTTTTTATCTCAATTGCGGCTTATTAGAGCCTCTGGAATGCGTTCACCTGGCAGAGAAAGCTTATAGAAATAACAAGGCCCCTTTGAATGCCGTAGAAGGGTTTGTTCGCCAAATAATTGGATGGCGTGAATTTGTACGTGGTCTTTATTGGTTGAAAATGCCAGACTACAAACAACAAAACTTTTTCTCTGCAAAAAGACAATTACCTTCATTTTATTGGACTGGCATTAGTCAAATGAATTGCCTTCGCCAATGTGTTCTAGAGACTAAGAGACATGCTTATGCGCATCATATTCAGCGTTTGATGGTTCTGGGAAATTTTGCCCTCCTTGCTTGTCTGCATCCAGAAGAGGTGAATGAATGGTATTTGATTGTTTATGCGGATGCCTATGAATGGGTTGAATTACCGAATGTAAGTGGCATGGTTTTATTTGCTGATGGAGGTTTGCTAGCTTCAAAACCTTATGCGGCAAGTGGTGCTTACATCAATAAAATGTCGGATTATTGCAAGAATTGCCGCTATAAAGTGACAAAGAAAAACGGACCTGAGGCTTGTCCATTTAATTATTTATACTGGGATTTTCTTATTCGTAACGATCAGAAATTACGTAATAATCCCCGCCTTTCGATGGTGTATCGAACTCTTGATAAAATGAACGATGAGAAAGTGTTAGCCATCCGCGATGATGCTAAACGGTTCTTTAAGGAGCTTGATGATGCGTAAAAAAGGTGACTTACCTCAAAAGATTTGTCCCATTTGTCAAAGACCTTTTATTTGGAGAAAGAAATGGAAAAATGTTTGGGATGAAGTGCGTTATTGTTCTGAGAGATGTCGCCGGAAGAAAAAGACATGAAGCAGAAAATTTCACTTGTATGGTTCAAACGAGATCTTAGAACTGTTGACCACGCGCCTTTGATGGCAGCTCAAAAATTAGGGCTGCCCGTTTTACCTCTTTATGTATGTGAACCTGAATATTGGCAGCTACCATCCAGTTCACGGCGCCATTGGTGTTTTATTCATGATTGCCTTCAGGATTTACGATCTGATCTTGAAGCCTTAGGCCAATCTTTAATAATGCGCACCGGCGATGTCTGTGACGTTTTTGCAGACATTAAACAGACTTTTGAGATTGAGACGATTTTTTCACACGAAGAAACCGGAAATGATTGGACCTTTCAAAGAGATAAAAAAGTTATCTCATGGTGTCTAAAGAATGGTGTTGACCTCAAAGAGTTTCCCTCTAACGGCGTTGTAAGGCGATTAAAGAACCGTGATGACTGGACTAAAATTAGAAATAAGAGAATGGCTGATCCCGTAATCCTTGAACCAGATCATATAAAATCTGTCTCAGGGATTGATCGAGGGGAGATACCCCAAAAAAATTCAAAAATTTTTGGTGGTGTACTATATGGGTGCGTTCAAAAGGGAGGAAGGAAAGCTGGCGTTGATATTCTAAACAGTTTCTTATACGAGCGCGGGCAACACTATATTTACCGCCTTTCAGCTCCAGGTCCATCAGAAAAACATTGCTCGAGATTATCAGCTCATATTGCTTATGGGACTTTATCTGTTCGTGAAATTTTAAAGGCTTTGCAGAAGAGAAAAAATGAACTGAAAGACAGTGAGACAAAAGCCTGGAAGCGAAACTTATCAGCTTTTGGATCACGGCTAGCTTGGCATTGTCATTTTATACAAAAGTTAGAAGACGAACCTGCTTTAGAGTATGAGTGCATGCACTCAGCTTTTGAAGGGATGAGAGAACCAGATCATAATGAGGTGTTTTTTAAAGCCTGGTGTGAAGGCAAGACAGGATATCCCTTTATTGATGCTTGTATGCGCAATTTGAATTATGAGGGATGGCTTACTTTTAGAATGCGCGCGATGTTGGTGAGTTTTGCAAGTTATCATCTTTGGTTAGATTGGAGGCAAACGGGCAAACATTTAGCGCGTGTTTTTACAGATTATGAACCAGGCATTCATTACAGCCAATTACAAATGCAATCAGGTGTTACGGGGATTAATACGCTTAGAATTTATAGCCCTGTAAAACAATCACAAGAACATGACCCTGATGGTGTTTTTATTCGGCACTGGGTACCAGAATTAAAACATGTTTCTAACCAATGGATTCATGAACCATGGAAAATGGATGAAAAGGTTCAAAAGAATAGTTGTTGTGTCATTGGAGAGGATTACCCCGAGCCATTAGTTGATCACACAGAGGCTGTCAAAAAAGCACGGTCTCTCATTGGTGAGGTAAGGCGGCAACCGAACTTTAGAGATGTTTCTAAAAAAGTTTATGAAAAACTCGGCAGTCGTAAGAGTAATGGTCGACGTAAAAAAAAGACGGTTGAACAAGACAAACAACTCAAGTTGGATTTGCTGTGATTGAATAATTTATTTGAGGCTAAGACATCACCACTACTGGCTAAGCTAAGTGAATGCTCAATTTAACATTGTTTTATTTTTTATCAAAAACTTAGAAAAATTAATTATTATGCTTGATATGAGAAAAAATGCCAGATTTTGGTTCGAAATCAATCTGATAAGATCAAGCATTTTTGCATCGGAGAAACAAAGCGGGAATAAACCAAACTATTCTCCGAAAATAATATCAAATCCATTACTTATGGAAGCTCTGGGTAGTTAATACCGAAAGCATTTTCTTGAGCATCAACGGTCGGCACACCCAACCCGTCTTGACCACCAGCAAAAGCTGAAACTGAACCACCAACGAGTGAAAATAGAACAACTGATAAAGCGAATAATTTTTTCATAATTTTAATCTCCGATTTTTTTAATTTCTTGCGATACTGCGTTACGCTGTGTCGTTGTTGAAAAGAACATGTAGCATCGGATTGAGAAAAAAAAAGAGGGCCTCACAGTCTCGTAAAATCGTTTGATAATAGCGGTTGAAAGAGACGTGTTTCGTGATTAATTCTTACGCTGGCGCGAAGCTCAGTCAGATAAAAGAGAGTATGTGGTGAAAAAACTTCGCATTGGCGTGATCGTTAAAAACAGTTCTCTAAAAAATCTACTTCATCTGCTTTACTGAAGGTATTAGATTGGATAGTTCCAGAGGTGAAGCATGAGTAATTAACTCAACTTTTAGCATATAGCACATTAGGTTTGCGGGTAATATATTTACCGAAGAATTCCTTCAAATAGTAGATAATCTGATAAAAGATGTCTTCTCGGAATTTGAAGAAATTCAAGTTTTAAATTAACTTTACAAACGGATCACTTGGTGGGGGCTGAGCAGAATTAGAAATACAGTTTATCGTGTTTAAAAATAATTTCTAAATTTCCTCGAGTTGATGATTTGCAGTTTGCAGTACTGACTGAGAAAATATCTGTTAATGTTCTTTTGGGTATATTAAGAAAAATCGTAAATTTTTCTCAATGATGGAGATAAATATTGGAGTTTTTCTGTGAACACATCGGTCGTGAACAGGAGATTACGGATCTTTTTATAGAGACCTTCACAAATTCAGAGGGCCCCGATGAAGGCAAAATAATAGGTCAGTTGGTAAATGATCTGATGGAGACAACAGCCAAGCAAAATCTTTTTGTTTTTTCAACATATGATAACCAGTCTCTTATTAGCTGTATTTTCTTTTCCCGTCTAAATTATGAAGAAGACCCCCGAACAGTTTTTATATTATCTCCTGTAGCAGTAAAGCCAAATAGACAGAGAATGGGAGTAGGTCAAAAATTAATAACTTTTGGATTAAACGAGTTACGCCAAAAAGGAATTGATATTGTTTTTACCTATGGTGACCCAACCTTTTATTCCAAGGTTGGTTTCAAACAGATAACAGAAGAGTTTGCTCTAGCCCCACATAAGTTAGATCAACCACATGGTTGGTTAAGTCACTCACTATCTAGACAATATATGGAACCTTTAGTCGGGCCATCTCGTTGTGTAGAGGCACTCAATAAACCAGAGCTCTGGTAAGATTAAAATGGTCTAGAACCATAATCTTTTTAACCCCAAACCATGACCGCTTTTGGAACTTAACCGACCTAAAGTTTGGTTATTTGCTACATCGCTTATTGCTCCTAAGCGGAAAAAGGCTCAAACACCACTTTTACCAAACCCATGAAATACCGATCTGCCCACTTACAACTTCGTCAGAAGCATATGATTCATATTCAGCCCAGCCAACTCCAAATGAAGCATCAAGTGTTAAACGGTCACCCTGAGTAAAGCAATCCCGGCAAAGAACACCAATAGCACTTGCGGCCACGCCGGTTGCCTCACCATCAAAATTGCCATAGCCAATTCTAAAACCGAAATTCTTATCACCAGGCAGTGACGGAGCTTTTGAAGCAAGCGCAATAGCAACACCGGCCTGCAAGTTAGCGATAGCCCTAAACGTTCGTCCCTGATCCGAAGCTAAGTTACCATAAGCATCAGTTGTGGTCAGTTGGAGACGGCCAATTTGCCGTGAGCGACTTTTATCTGATGTAATACCAGGTGTTTTGTAAGTGTTGCTCGAAGTACCAAAAACTTGCTGATCCGTGAGTGTCGCAACTGCACCATGTCCAAAAGCAGCGGCTCCTCGCGCTGTTGCTTCAGCATTTGAACCAATAACAGTTGTTTTCTCGGCATTCCCTTTTGAGTTTGAGCCAATAACGGTTGTATCTGGCGCGTCATCTGCAACTTGTGAATTATCACCATAAACAACACTATGTTTAGAGTTAGCACCAATCTCACTGTCGCGACCTGTAGCAATAGCCCCTTCCGCTCCAGAAGAAACTCTAACCCCCGCACCTATACCAATCGCAGCACTCTCTAATACAGAAACTTCTTGACCAATGGCCAATGAACGCGTGCCACTAATCGTAACATCATCACCAAGAATGTTATTGCCGGTGCCAACAGTTATGCTGTTATTATCACCTAAAACATTATTATTGTTGGTCTCGATATTTTTATTGTTATCGCCGATGATAATATTGTCAGAGATGTCTGTGTTAATATCCCCGACAGTATTTTCATTACCGATCACCACATTATCATCACCAAACACAGTCGTATTATTGCCAGCAATAAAATTTTTTTGTCCATCAATAAGTATCGGGTCACCAATCGCAGTATTTTGATCACCTGTAACCTTATGCCCATCACCAATCAAAACGTTTTGGCTACCCGTTACAACCTCATTATTGTTACCAAGAATGCTGTTACTGCCACCAATGTCGTTTGTTTTATTATTTGCACCAACAGCAACATCATTTTGACCACGAACAAGAGAGTTGGAACCAATGGCCAAACTATCAAGCCCTCTCGCTTGTGCCTCTTTACCAATAGCAATGCTTCGACCGCCTGCGGCTATGCTTTCAGCACCAAGAGCAAGGTCATCTTCATTTTGGGCATCAGCTTTGTAGCCAAGCGCCGTGCTGCGTAACCCTTCTGCATGTGATTCAGCTCCAATAGCTGTACTAAAATCGCCTTCAGCATAAGCCTCAGCACCAATGGCAGTGCTTTTTTCCCCAAAAGCTCTTGTGTTAGCACCAATAGCTGTTGAATCCCCCCCGTTAGCCCAGGCATTTGTGCCAAGCGCTACATCATTCGCCTTTTCTGCACGGGCTCCATTGCCAATTGCTACAGCATCTTTATCACCTGTAAACGCATCTAGACCACCTTTTCCTGCTCCGGCTATTTTACCACCACCAATTGTAATACCTTCTTCATAAGTGATATCATCATTACCTAAAATAATCCCACCATCAAAAGCTGAGATCCCCTGACTGGCAAGTATATTGGTGTAAGCTTTAATGGTCCCAGTGAAACTTGAGTTACAATTGGGCAAACTATTTTGAACTCCAGCTGTACCAATACTAGCAAAGCTAACAGCATCTCCAGCAATCCCTAAACTATCACCAACGATACCAGCTATCTGGTCAGCGGGTGGAACAAGAGCTGCATTGCCGATTAAGTTTGCGATGTTTCCAGAAAGCCCAAGGGCGGTGGAGGTTGTATCAAGTCCGGTTATGGCGCCATCCAATTGTTGCGCACAGGCTGCCAAACCGCTATTTCCAACAAGGTGATTATCTATGACAGGCTGAATAGCTATTGTGATAGCCGTATCTATCACACCCTGAGGAACGTCATCATTTGTGCTGGGTCTCGTTCCCCCCATACCATCCGGCACCGTTGGATTATCACTAAGCCATTGACTTATAGCGTCAGTTCTTGCCGTATCTGAAGCTGTTTGCACTGCATCAGCAAAGGCATCTATATCATCAATCTCAATGTCAACTTGAGAATCTGTAACGACCATAACCCCATTCATAGGTATGCCCGCTGTTGACGTAATCGTGTCAGCTAGGGCCTTAGGAGCGCCAAAGCTAGCCAACAATCCAACCAATAAAGCTGCAATCGTCATATATGATGACTGGGAAGATAAAACGTTAGTGTGCTCCTGGACTGTTAAAACGTCTGACGATTGAGAAGGTGAAATTATTTTTGTTTTAAAAAACATGACTGATACTCTGACTATAATAAGCGATTACTCAAAACTTTTGCACAACTTATCAACAGGACAAAAGTTATTTATAAAAATGGCTTGCCTCAAAATAGTCTAACTATTTCAACCATTAAGTCCCCACACTTATTGGTGAAAATCAGTCTGTTTTATCAATATAAGCTTTGTCAAAAAATATATATCACTTGATATAAAATAAATACTTAGAAGTTGCATTAATGGAACATTAACCATTTTCCACATGGTTAATAGATGAAAATTTGTAGTTATTTCGCAAAAAAGAGAATGGTTCAGAAAAAAAGATTTTCTTATAAAACAAGCTTTATCGGCTTTGCTAAACGGCTGTTTTTTAATTTTTAGACTTCTTTTTTGGAATAATAATTTTCTTATTAGTCTTTCGCCCACGAATATTCTTTTTCTTTTCCGCTTTAGGGACAATTTGTAAAAGTTGATTTTGCGGCGGCTTCACATCAACAATTAACGCAGCCAATCGCCAGTCTTTACCTAGTAACCAAAACCCCAAATCAAAAGAAACCCGCTCCGGCTTGGTTTCGAAATAACCTGTCATTCTCAACAACCCATCTTTTTGGATTTGAGCGGGACGCACTAATTTAGGGGTATAGAAAATGATGGGCGCTAAATCGAGATTACGGTCACGAAAGTTCTGAAAGACATCAGCCAACTGCGCGTTTGAATTGAGTAACTGAAATTTAGGGTGACTTAAATCGCGAAGCACAGAATAGTTACCGGTTTGGTTCGCCTGACTAAAAGCCAACAATGTCGTTCTGATCATTAAATTCAGCTTAACATTATCAGGCATGACAGAAAGATGGAGGTTTTTTTTTAATTTCCCCACCTTCAGCTTTTTGGGCTCCGCATAAACTTGATTGATATTTATGATATAAACGCACAAAATTGTAAATATAAGCGCGCTGGCTTTGTAGCTAAAAGTCTTAATGGATCTATTTGTAATCTTCATCATACTTAATTTTATGATAGAGTACTTTTGAAGAAACAAGAATAAATTATCAATAAGATTAACAGGCGAAGAAACAAATTTATTTAAGAAAATTAATTTTAAGTTGTTTTACCTCTGCTTCTGGCACAAAGCGTCAGTTACATTGAAACGAGTTATAAGATTTGTAACAGCATGAGTATGAGACCTAAAATGCTATGAAACAGGCCCTAATCTTTCCCCCAAAACCACGTCCCAGTCACTTAAAACATCAAACAACCGGTTCGAACTTTTTATGATCGGGTCCACCACCATTTTCATAAAACCTCACCATTGAATTATAACCCAGATCAATTTCGTCTTCGGGAAAACTTTGGGAAATCTATTCAAATGATTATGAAGATTGCAAATCTTCAGTTAATGCCACTGAGCAGAAGTTTTTCTAGTATAAATAGTTGAAGTTACAATCTGTTCATTATGAGAATGCATTTGAAGTATAAAACAAATAATGTAATTTTTGCTGCTTTAATATTATTGTTTAAAAAAGAAAAATACTTATGAATTTATATATTTGTTTGTTGACTCAGAATTTAATTTATGTGATTGAGCGCAGTGTAATTAAGTTAAAGTGTTTATTATTCAAGTAATAATAGGTTACAAAAATAAATAGATAGTTCTGAAGGGGGATCGGAGTTGTTTAAAAGTAAAAGTCTGTTTAAAATTCAAGCAAACGAGAATAAAGAACAAACTGAGACAGAAGAGAGTATCAACACACCTGCACCTGAAGCTGTAGAAACACCAGAAGCATCTGATCAAACTAGTGAAAACAAATCTCAAGATGATCCCGCTTTAAAAGAAGCTTACATGAAGTCTAAAATGACAGCAGCATCTTTTGGAGAGATGGTAAGCCTGCTAATGCGCTCCAGTCATTATAAGCACTATTCATTAGCGGAGCTTGAGTGGTTATTACTCCCACCTTTAATGCACAATCAATTTCTTGTTGTTGAAGCCCGTTCAAAAGAACATGGGGCGTCTGTTCCTGTCGGCCTTGCGCTTTGGGCGCGGGTCTCTGAAGACGTCAATAAAAGATTATCCGAAAATCTGGATCGTCCTATTAAACTACGTCCTGATGAATGGCAGTCTGGTGAGGTCAATTGGCTCGTCGATATGATTGGTGACGATAAAATGAAACAATCGATGTTTCAAAAAATCAAAACTGAACTTCCTGAAAAAAGTGCCCTTAAATTTCGTACAATGGATGACAAGGGGCACGTGATTGTAAAAGAAATTATCAGTGAATGAAAAGGCTGATGATTTTAATCTTTGAAAAATCACAGGTTTAAGAGAGTTTGAACATGTCAGAGAAAAATCTCACCAAAAGAATGTGGTTTAAAAAGCGGTATGTTTTTCTAGTGTCGCTTGGGTTTTTCATTCT
>JAEPQF010000068.1:3848-18162 GCA_017640685.1 Hyphomicrobiales bacterium | reverse complement strand
GCAGGCGTATAATGCACAGCAACACCAATATAGTGCTGAAGTGGAATACGCGTCACTTTTCTAAATATCCCAAAGCTGTGCCGCCGGAAAGCCAAAGCTTTCCGACTTATCACAACATCAATTCCCGCAAAAGTCATCACGTCTTTAAAAGCAGTCGCTTTCAAAGAAAAACGAGAAACCAAACTTTTGGGGAAAAGGGGCTTCGATTGGAGGGCTGGAACAAAGCCCCAGCCATCTCCTTGCGAATTACGCCTCACTGTTAACTCCCTGAGTTGACCATCTTTATGGGTCATTACAAAGAACTATGCCAGAAACACATGTTTTTACTCTTAAGAGAGATGGTAAATTATCCGTTTGCAATCGCGCTGAAATGGAATAAAAAGCCAGTAAGTTTATTCCAAATCTAACCATTTAGTCTAAGTGCTAACAATCCATACCTAAAAGGATCACTAATAATGCTTCAAAAAGAAGGCATGCTAGACACCTTAAAACAATCGGTATCTAAAGCTGGTGACCTTGCCATGGAGTTTTTTGGCAAAGATGTAGATATTGAAATAAAAAAAGATGGCAGCCAAGTCTCAGCCGCTGATCTAGCCGTAAATGAACTCCTTGAAGCAGAATTAACCAAACTAGACCCATCAATTAAATGGTTATCAGAAGAAAGCCCTATTGATAAAAATCGTGTAAACGCCCCTTATATTTGGGTGATAGACCCAATAGATGGCACCAGAGGTTTTTTAGAAAATCAACCGGATTGGACCATCGTTGCAGCTTTAATCGAAAAAAACTGCCCCATTTTAAGTGTGGTTTATAACCCTGTAAAATCTGAACTTTACAGCGCAGAAACAGGCAAAGGCGCTTTTTTAAACGATCAATTAATAACAACCAGCTCAACAACTGATCTATCAAGTGCTCATATAATCTCGTCCAAAAGCCATTTTAACCGCGTTTTTACCAAAGAAACGGAAAAACCATCGAACAGAACTTGGAACAGCTCCATGGCATATCGAATAGCCCGAATTGCTGAAGGCGCCGCTGACGCCACAATCTCTCTCACACCAAAAAATGACTGGGACATCGCAGCCGCTCACCTCATTTTAGAAGAAGCCGGCGGCCAAATCAGCACACATCTTGGCAATGGCATCACTTATAATAACGAAGAAATTCGCCATCCAAGCGTTGTTGCAACAACAACAAGCCTTTACGAACCAATTATAAATAAAACTAAAACTGCTATCAAATAAACTCAAAGGAAAAACTATGAACGACCAATCATCTGAAAATAACGAACAATTATTACATCTTGTTTTTGGTGGTGAGTTAACAAGTTTAGAAAACATTACTTTCAAAGATCTTGAAGATCTCGATATTGTGGGCATCTATCCCAACTATGCGAGTGCTTATAACGTTTGGAAAACCAAAGCGCAAAGCACTGTCGATAATGCAAACATGCGCTATTTCATTGTTCACATGCACCGATTGCTGGACCCGGAAGCAAATTAATTAAAAACACTGAGGATATCGTCATTTTTTATGTTGGGCTATAGTCGATAAAACTTACCATTCTTTGAGAGAAGACTGGTTTAATTTCACTATACGTCCTATAACCGTGGCTTACATGACTTTAAGTGAAGCGGATTGAAGAGCTCGTGCAAGAAAAACTCTTTTCAGATAATAAACTAGCAGATCGCGACAACGATATCCTCAGTGAAGATTACACCACCAAGGACGTCGCAAAAAGAATTTGGGAAGAGCATCTCCGCCCCAGAATTAAGCTAGTTCTTCTCTCAAGCTTTGCCATGATTATTTCAGCAGGGACCACCGGCGCGGTCCCCCTACTCATTCAGCGCGCAACAGATGATATCTTTGTTAATAAAGATGCATCAATGATCTTTTTCATTTGCGCCGCCGTCATCATCGTCACAACTTTAAAATCATTTTCTGCTTTTATCTCAAGTGTCACGGTTGGATATTTGGGAGAAAAATTTGTCGCAGATATGCGCATCAAAATGTTTGATGGTCTCACAAAAGCTGACCTTAGCTGGATTGAAGGAATTCATTCAGGTAAATTTCTAGCCGGGTTCCTAAATGATGCAACGCTAATTCGAAACACTGCTAGCAGAACATTAGTCGCGCTCGTTGAAAACTCCCTTAAAGTCGTCGCATTAACGGCTGTCATGATCTGGATAGACTGGAAAATGGCTATCATGATTATGATTGCCTTGCCCGTCGGGGTTTATCTCCTCTCACGTCAACGCAAAAAAATGCACAGCTCAACCAAAAAAGGCCTGGTTGAAACAAGCGAGCTTTCTACACTCATTTCACAAACACTTCGCAGCCTACGCATTGTCCGCGCTTATGGCCAAGAGAGTAAAGAATTAAACCGAGCGCAATCTGTTATTAATCGCGCAATGGAATACACAATGCGCGGCATGCGCGCACGCGCCATCTCCAGCCCCGCAGTAGAACTCCTCACCGGTCTGGGTTTTGCTTTAGTGATTTATTATGCCGGTACAAACGGTATTAATGGTGATGTTTCTTATGGTGATTTCACCGCCTTCATGGCCTCAGCTATGTTGATTTATCAACCCCTAAAATCTTTAGCAACCCTTCAAACTGCCATTCAAGAAGGCGTCGCAGCCGCAAGCCGGGTTTACGGCATCATTGATCGTGAAATTTCACTAAAAGAAAAACCAAATGCAAAATCTCTAGATTTAACCGCAGGCGAAATCACCTTTGAAAATGTTTCTTTTTCTTATGAAGATGACGCCCCATTATTTGAAGAATTTAGCCTTAAAGTGCCATCAGGTAAAACTGTTGCCCTTGTTGGCCCCTCTGGTAGCGGCAAAAGCACCATCCTCAATCTCGTGCTGCGTTTTTATGACCCAACAAAGGGGACCATTAAAATCGATGGTCAGGATATTTCTGAACTGACCTTAAAATCTTTACGAAATGCCACAGCCCTTGTCACACAAGACCCTCTTTTGTTTGATGACACCATCGCTAATAACATCGCCTATGGCATGGAAGAAGCAAATCAGCAAGAAATCGAAGAAGCCGCAAAAGCTGCAGCTGCTCATAACTTCATTAAAAACTTTCCCAAAGGCTATGAAAACACAATTGGTGAAGCCGGCAACAACCTATCAGGTGGTGAAAAACAACGCATTGCTATCGCAAGAGCCATCTTGAAAGATGCACCAATTCTCCTTCTTGATGAACCAACAAGCGCTCTGGACAGCAAATCAGAAGCCACTTTCCAGGAAGCGTTAAATGGCTTGATGAAAGGCAGAACCGTTCTAATGATCGCTCATCGCCTCACAACAGTAAAACAAGCTGATCTCATTTGCGTTCTTGCAGGCGGTAAAATGGTTGAAATGGGAACTTATGACGAGCTCTTGCAAAAAGGCGGCTTATTCTCAGAGCTCCATTCAACACAATTTAGCGCTTCTAAAAACCAAATAAACTCCCCATCAAATGACCAGGAAACTGTGTCAAATAAAGAGCAAATACCAGCTGAGTAAAAAGCAATAAACACATGCTCAAAAAGATTTTAAAAAATCCCATATGGGGAGAAAGACTGGCAGATGGTCTTGCGAAATACATAAAATATGTACGAAGCAAAGGAACCACCATCTGCGAGCCAGAAAACCCTGATGAACTGTTCTTAAAAGAAGATCCCTTCATCCTGGCGGTGTGGCATGGCCAGTTTTTACTCATCCCTACAATCCGCCCTGAAAAAATTAAAGCCAAAATCGTCGTCGGCGCTCATGGGGATGCTGAACTTGCTGCAAAGCTTGTCTCCAGATTTGGTGTCATTCCCATTCGCGGGTCCGGCGCAGCTGGCAGACGCTCCAAAAGAGATCGCGGCGGCGCGAAAGTTTTAAAACAAGCTATTAAAGCCTTGAAAGAAGGTTATTGCATTGTCTCCACAGCTGATGTCCCTCCAGGCCCTGCCCAAAAAGTTGGCGATGGCATCATCACTATGGCACGGCTTTCAGGCAAACCAATTATCCCAGCGGCCTTTGCCACGAAAAGAGCGATCACCTTTAAAAGTTGGAGCCGCCTTACGATCAATTTGCCAAGCTCTAAAACCGGTTTTGTTGTTGGTGATCCAATTCATGTTCCAAGAGAGAGTACAGCTGAAGAATTAGAAGAGTTGCGCTTAAAGTTGGAAGTTGCAATGGGCAAAGTGACCAAACGTGCTCACGAACTAGCTGAAAGAAGCCCTAAAAAAATTCTCCCCCTCTGGGAGCGTAGTAAAAAACCAGGACTAGCCCTTAAATCATATCAATTCGCAACTAGCCTTGCCAAACCAATAGCCCCGCTCATCTTTAATTACCGCGCAAATAAAGGAAAAGAAGTTCCCGAGCGCGAACAAGAACGCTATGGTCTAAGTGATCTAAAACGCCCCAAAGGAACACTCTGTTGGTTTCATGCAGCCAGCGTCGGCGAGACAAATGCATGCCTCCCTTTGATAGAAAAATTACTGGATAGAAACCAAGAGCTCTCTATTCTCCTAACCACAGGCACAACCACCTCAGCCAAATTGGCTGCTAATAAATTGCCAGACCGGGCCTTTCATCAATTTATACCGTTAGATAATCGCTTGTTTGTAAAAAGGTTCCTGGCTCATTGGCGCCCCAATTTAGCAGCCTTTATCGAGTCTGAAATCTGGCCAAATTTAATCATGGAGACAGACAAAAAAAACATTCCCCTAATTCTTTTAAATGGCCGCATGTCAAAAAAATCTTTCAAACGCTGGTTTAAAAAACCCGCCATGGCTCGTCCTCTTTTTGGCAGGTTTGATAAAGTCCTCGCACAAGGCCCTATCGATGAAAGACGCTTCATCACATTAGGGGCTGAAAATGTCATTCATAGCGGTAATTTAAAAATCGATGCCCCCGCTCTAACCTACGATGAAATAGAACTTCAAAACCTGAAATCAGCCATCGGTGACCGCCCCTTATTCGTCGCAGCCAGCACTCACCCTGGTGAAGAAGAGCTCATAGCTGAAGCGCATAATATCATTGCAATGGACTACCCTGATTTTTTAACAATCATTGTCCCACGCCACCCCAATAGGGCTGAAGAAATTCGCTCATTGCTCAATGAAAAACAACAGAACAACCAGAACAAATCTCTCAAAATTGATCTGCGCAGTGAAGTTGCAGCCCCTAACAGAAACACAAATATTTATATTGCCAACACAATTGGAGAAATGGGCCTTTTCTATAGCCTCACAAAAACAGCCTTTATCGGTGGGTCTTTCATTCGACATGGCGGCCAAAACCCAATAGAAGCGATAAAATTAGGCACAAATATCATCTCAGGCCCCCATGTTGAAAATTTTGCGATCTCTTATTTTGAGTTATTTCAAAGAGGTGGGGCGATTGAGGTAAAAGATGCCAAAACTTTAGCTACAAAAATCGTTGATCTTTTAAAAAATCCAGACCAACATGATAGCCTCAAGATAGGCGCAAAAGATGCAATAGACTATCTCTCAGGTGCAGAAGAAATCACACTGAAAACCTTAGAAACATATTTAAAGCCTTCAAACTAAAATGTAATATAGTATGAAAATACACAGCAGTGCTTTTTAGGCATCTAAAGTACAGAAATGCCAAACCGAAGGCGCACAAAAAAGGCAACCTAAAGCGCCACTAGAATAGCGCGGTTGCTTGTGGGCAACTGAAGCGCCACTAGAAAGAGTAGAGGCAAATGAGTTTGCAACCTCCAAGTTGGTGGCAAGATGACACCGGCCATAGTTTACCCAAATACCTCAACCCTATTGGCCAAATATATGGCCAAGCTGTGAAATGGCGTTTTCGCTATACCAAACCATATCAAAGCAAACTACCCGTCATCTGCATTGGCAATTTCACACTTGGAGGCACGGGAAAAACCCCACTCGCCATTAAATTTGCTCATATTTTAAAAGGGCTTGGCTGGGAACCAAGCTTTTTAAGCCGAGGCTATAAAGGAAAATACACAGGCCCCCTTCTTGTTAACCAAGATGAGCATAATGCCAATGACGTTGGCGATGAACCATTGCTACTCAGCCAACATGCTCCTGCCATCATTTCAAAAAATAGGGTTGAAGGCGTTTGGCTGATAGAACAACGATCATCAAATATAGTCATCATGGATGATGGGTTTCAAAACCCAACAGTTCAAAAAAATCTCTCTTTCATCGCCATAGATAGCTCAACAGCTTTGGGAAACGAACGCATATTCCCTGCTGGCCCTTTGCGCGCACCATTAGAGTTTCAACTCCCCAAAGCAACAGCCATTATTCTCACGGGCTCAAACAAAGCTGAAAAAGAAAATATCAAAGAACTGCTACAGACAAAGTTCAACTTTAAAAAACCAATTTTAAGTGGCGAGCTCACCGCTTTAGAAGATACTGAATGGCTTAAGGAAAAACCCATCCTTGCTTACGCAGGCATAGGTCGCCCTGAGAAATTATTTCAATCTCTAGAAAATGCCGGCGGCAAAGTCATACGCCGCAATCCATTCCCGGATCATCACAACTTTACCAGCAAAGACGCAGAGCATCTTACAAAACTTGCCCTAGCAGATGATTTACAATTAGTCACAACAGAAAAAGATCATGTAAGAATTGATGAAAATAACCATCACCAGTTAAGGGCGTTAAAACGCATGAGCCGCCCATTTCCTATTGAATTTACATTTGAGAATAATGATGAAGAGAAATTGATAGGTTTAATCAAAGAGCACTATCCAAAACCACTATCAGTAGATGAATGATAGGGAATTATTTCAAGTCGCGATATTTTTTCTCAGCCTCAATAGCAAGCTCAGCCGTGGCATAAGGCTCCTGACGCTCCACATTCCAATATTTTAAATTCTCTAAAGGAATTTCGGCCCGGCTCATAGCACAAACAACATAATCTCCTGGCACAAGAAGATTATAGTCACCATCTAAATATTCAATATCAGCCTGATTTTTATTTCCAAGCAATTTTTCAAACCTATTCATCAGGGAAAACCCTATTAAATTATATTTTGATAAATTTTATCTTTAATAGTCAACAGTTTCAACTGTTCTATAAAATTCTATCCTATTAAAAAAATTACAATCCATTAGTTAAAAACATGCTTAAAAAAAGTAGTCACCTAAAATAATGAGCCTTGCGCCCCGCCATCGGATCCATCATCACTATTTTTACTCTTTTTTACTCTTTTTGGCTTGTTAGCAACCGAAGCTGATTGTTTTTTTGGCTTGGCTTGAGCTTCAGTCCCTCTTTCAGAACCCTGTATTTCAGCTAGCACCTTACCATCAACAAATTCAACATTGATCATATCACCAGAGCTTAAATGAGATCTCCCCCGCACCATCTCACCAGTTTCATCACGCACTAAGGCAAATCCACGCGCTAACACATTCTGATAACCAAGAGATTTCAGCAATTGGCTAAGAGATTGCAGCTTCTGTCTTTTTTGCAATAAAGCTGCCCCCATTGCCCGGTCACGTCGGTCTTGTAAATTATGGAGCTCTTGTCCTCCTTGACGAAGCGCCTTTAACATCATTTGTGGCCTCAAACCACTCTTTAAGCGATTGTGCTTTTCTCTTGAAAATTTCAATCGCTGCACCATTGTCCGTCCAAGGGCTTGCTGAAATAAACCGGTTCGCTCACGGCCTCTAACGATACGGTTCATCAAAATATGAGGCTGTAATCGCCCATCAAATCGTTGAAATTGCCCTCGCTTCGTCCGCGTAAACCCAAGCAACGCTTGGCTTAAACGACCTGCGGCCCCATCAAGTCGTTGGCGAGGAATGCCGACAAGATCAACCAAGCGAGGCAATCCACGAGAAGCGCTTTTCAAATCAGAACGTTTGGCTTGTAACTGACGAGACATGGTTTTAAATTGACGTAACTTTAAGTCACCCAACCGCTCTACAAGTTCAGTATATTTCGGCACGGCCCATTCAGCGGCTTTAGTCGGCGTTGGTGCCCGTGCATCAGAAACATAATCAATCAGTGTCCAGTCCGTCTCATGGCCAACAGCTGAGATAAGCGGGATTTGGCTCGAAGCTGCAGCTCTTGCAACAATTTCCTCATTAAAGCCCCAGAGATCTTCTAGAGACCCACCACCACGCGCCACGATCAAAACATCCGGCCTTGGTATACCACTTTGTCCATCAATCTTGTTAAACCCATCAATCGCTCTGGCCACTTCTTTCGAACAACTCTCCCCTTGCACACGCACAGGCCAAACAATCACATGCACAGGAAACCGCTCCCGAAATCCATGCATCATATCGCGAATAACCGCCCCTGTTGGTGAGGTCACTATGCCAATGGTTTTCGGCATGAAAGGAAGTTTTTTCTTCGCACTTTCATCAAACAAGCCTTCAGCGGCTAATTTCTTCTTGCGCTCTTCCAAAAGCGCCATAAGCGCCCCTTGGCCAGCTGGCTCCAAACTATCAATCACAATTTGATATTTTGACTGGCCTGGAAAAGTTGTGAGCTTACCAACAGCAATCACTTCCAGCCCTTGCTCAGGGCGAATAGCTAACGCCGCTGCTTTCCCACGCCAAATAACACCAGAAATAACAGATTTATCATCCTTTAAATCAAGATAGACATGGCCAGATGCTGGCGTGCTTACCCGGCCCAACTCGCCGCGTACACGCACATAAGAAAATTCGGTTTCTATAAAGTTTTTCACTTTCCCCGAAAGTTCTGAAACCGTAAATTCAGGCGCGTTACTATTTGCCCGCGCTTGCTGTCCATCAAAATCAAATTCCATAAATCAGCTCATTCAAATGAAAGAAATGCCAAACCTCAAAATAGTCTATTCAAAACATCTCTAAAACCCCAAAAACTCAACTTCAAACAAGACTATTAGAGCTATTATTGGCAAAAAAAGAGTTTTTTTAAGAAAATCACTAAAATTCCACCAATTCAAATTATCAGACACTTGACAGAAAACCACCGAATGATAGGCCTAGATGTTGAATTCCTTAATAGTGATTGAAAGACAATATCATCTAGGGATACTCCTTCCGAAAGCATTCTTAAAGAGGCAAAAAACGTGAACATTCTTCTTATTGGCTCAGGTGGCCGTGAACATGCACTAGCTTGGAAAATAACGCAAAGCCCTCTTCTTGAAACGCTCTATATCTCCCCAGGCAATGGCGGTATGGAAAACTGCGGCACACTTATCAATTTAGATGTCACTGATCATCAAGCCGTGATTAATTTTGCCAAAGAAAACAATATTGAACTCGTCGTGATCGGCCCTGAAGCTCCATTGGTCGCAGGCCTTGCAAATGATTTAACAGCTGCAAATATTTCCTGTTTTGGCCCCTCAAAAGAAGCCGCCATTTTAGAAGGCTCAAAAGGCTTCACGAAAGACATCTGCAAAGATTATAACATCCCAACAGCTAAATACGCCCGCTTTACAGATGCAAATTCTGCCAAAGATTATGTGACCAAAGAAGGCGCACCTATCGTCATCAAAGCCGATGGGCTAGCCGCTGGTAAAGGCGTCATCATGGCTGAAACAAATGAAGATACCTTAAGCGCAATCGACGATATTTTCGGTGGTTCTTTTGGAGATGCTGGCGCTGAAGTGGTCATTGAAGAAACACTATATGGTGAAGAAGCAAGTTTCTTTGTTTTAACAGATGGCAAAACATGTCTGCCTCTCGTCACGGCGCAAGACCATAAGCGTGTATTCGATGGTGACGAAGGACCAAACACCGGTGGCATGGGCGCCTATTCCCCTGCCCCAATCATGACAGATGAACTCATCGCGCAAACTATGAGAGACATCATTGAACCAACCGTGAAAGCCATGAACGACAAAGGCTCGCCCTATAAAGGCGTGCTCTATGCTGGCCTCATGCTCACTGAAAAAGATGGCGTCAAAACTCCACAACTCATTGAATATAACGCCCGTTTCGGAGACCCTGAATGCCAGGTCCTGATGATGCGCATGAAATCAGACATCGTTCCAGCGCTACTAGCTGTAGCCAATGGTACCTTAGAAACGATTGACCTTGAATGGAGCAAAAACTCCGCCCTTACAGTCGTCATGGCCACAAAAGGTTATCCAGGCTCTTATGAAAAGGGCTCAGAAATCAAAGGACTAGATAAAGCGAATGGCTTAGAGAATTGCCAAGTCTTCCATGCAGGCACAAAAAAAGACGGTGAAAAAATCACTGCCATTGGCGGGCGCGTTCTCAATGTCACAGGTGAAGGTGCAACCATCGCTGAAGCCCAAAGCAATGCCTACAAAGCCATTGATTTAATTGACTGGGAAGAAGGCTTTTACAGAAAAGACATCGGTTGGCGGGCGTTAAAAAATTAAAGAAACAAAATTTAATCAACCGGCCTTTAACCATGTGAAATCAGTTGACTTGAAATACGCGAGGAATTTCCTAAATATCTTCTAAATCAATGCAAAACCTAAAGAAGGATTAGCCACATAATGCCCCGATCAGTCCCCCATTTTGGTTTAGCTCTCGGTGGTGGCGGTGCTCGCGGGCTAGCTCATATTAAAATCCTTCAAGTCATCGATGAATTTGGCATTAAACCAAAAATCATAGCAGGCACTTCCATGGGCGCCCTTGTTGGCTGTCTTTATGCCTCAGGTATGAGTGGTTTAGAAATTGAAGATTATGCAAAAGATCTCTTTTCTAAAAGAACAGAACTTTTAAAACGGATGTATGGTAATCGCCCTAACAAGTGGGTCTCACTCATCAATCTGCGCACACCTTCAATTTTAAACGCGGAAACATTTTTTCAAATGTTAATGCCTGAAGATTTGCCTGAAAATTTTGAAGATCTTAAAATCCCATTTCACGCCATCACAACTGACTTTTACACACAAGAACTATACACCGTCTCAAAGGGCAAACTCATTCCAGCAGTAGCCGCAAGCTCAGCCTTGCCCGCTCTCTTAAAACCAGTTGAACTAGATGAACGCGTCCTTATAGATGGTGGCTTTGTGAACCCCGTTCCTTTCAACATTTTAAATGGCAAGGTAGATGTGACAATTGCTGTTGATGTCACCGGCGAACAAGCAAGATTAGCGGGTAAAGTTCCAAACAGTATAGATGCTCTCATTGGCTGTAGCCAAATCTTGTTACGCTCTTTAACAAACACGATGCTGAACAATAACGAACTCAAAAACAACCAACCACTTATTCTCTCGCAACCCAAAGTCGGTAGATATAACGTCCTTGACTATTTCAAAATTGAAGACATTCTCGCACATTCTGAAGCGGCTGCAGATCAACTACGCCATGATCTTGAGCAAACCTTAAATCAACAAGTAGCTTGATGAGGATTATTCCAAGACAAAACAAAAAACCAGCCATACAAAGAAGGAGTGACGCCGACACGATTGCATAGTGGGCAACTAAAGTGCAAAAAAAGGCGTCAGGACATGGCGAAGCGCTACGCGCAGCCCGGCGCAAGCGCCGCACCTCGTAGGCCTATGAGCTTCAGCTCATAGAATAGCCGTGAGAGAAAAAAGCTAATCTCTTTTTTCTTTAAAAAAATCGCGCAGTATCTTCGCAGCTTCGGTTTCACAAATGCCGCCATAAACTTCAGGTTTATGATGACAAGTTGCCTGATCAAAAAAACAAGCACCTTGTTCAATCCCGCCTCCTTTAGGGTCAGAGCATCCATAATAAACCCGCCGCAAACGAGCAAAAGAAATCGCACCAGCACACATAGTGCATGGCTCAAGCGTTACATATAAATCGCAATCAATAAGACGTTCAGAAGAAAGACGCGCGCCAGCTTCACGAATGGCCAAAATCTCAGCATGCGCTGTCGCGTCTTTCAACTCGACAATACGATTGCGCGTTTCAGCAATAATATCGCCAGCAGATGAAACAATCACGGCCCCAACTGGCACCTCACCAGCGAGTGCTGCCTCTTTGGCCAATTCAAGCGCCCGTTCCATAAAGGATTGCGACATTATTTTCACCTTTCAGGTCGTAAACTCATAAATTGACTTCTTTTGGTAAGAGTCAATTTGGTTGTATATTAGGAAGCAGCGCGGTTACTAGTGGGTAACCTGAAGCGCAAATGAAAAAATTACAAGAAATATGGTTTATTTTTAAAGCTTTACGACGCTATAGACAACCCAATTGGCCTTATCCTAAAGACGCTCTCACAAGCCATTTTTAGCTTGAAAAACAATACAATACGATATTACTTCCCAATTTAAATTTATAATGACGCACCCAAACAGCTTGTGAGACGCCAAAAGAAATTAATTTATGAGTTTACGGCCTACTTGCACTTTTAAAAAGAATACGACACAACAGAACACATGAATAAAAAAACTGAGACCAAACCAAACACATCAGCTGCTAAATCTAAAGAGAAAGCAACAGCACCCTCTTCAGAGACCATGCGCATTGCTAAAGCCATTGCGCGTGCAGGTGTTTGCTCGCGCCGTGAAGCAGAAACTTATATCGCAGCTGGACGCATCACCGTCAATGGTAAGAAAATCACAAGCCCAGCTTTAAATGTTACAAGCAAAGATAAAATCAAAGTGGATGGCACCCCCTTGCCAGATCAAGAGCCGGTTAAACTTTGGCGCTATCATAAACCAAAGGGACTTGTCACCACGGCAAAAGATGAAAAAGATCGCGAAACAATTTTTTCCAAACTGCCGAAACATCTGCCAAGAACCATCACCATTGGACGGTTAGATATAAACACCGAAGGCCTGTTACTCCTGACCAATGACGGCGAATTAGCCCGTCATTTGGAGCTTCCAAAAACCGGGTGGCTGCGCCGCTATAAAGTGCGCGCCAAAGGCTCAATCACACAAGATAAATTCGATTCCCTCAAAGAAGGCATAACAATTGAAGGGATTAAATACGGTCCCGTTCAAGCAACACTCATAAAAGAACAAGGCTCAAATTGCTGGTTCACAATGGGATTACGTGAAGGAAAAAACCGCGAAATTAAACGGATATGCGAGCATCTTGGCCTTAATGTTAACCGCCTCATCCGCCTCTCCTTCGGCCCCTTTATGTTGGGTGATTTAAAATCTGGTGAAGTGGAAGATATCAAACCTCATATCTTAGCAGATCAACTCGGCCCTGAATTATCTGAGAAATTCAACATCAAACCATCAACCAATCAAGCCCAATCAAAAAAAGAAGGCTCAACCAAACCCGGTAACAAATCCAAATTTAAAAAACGAGGAGCTTCAAACAGAAGCGACGCTGGTAATCACTCAAATAAAACCAAATCGCAAAAACCACAGGAACGAACACCACAGGCACGCAAACCTCAACGCCGTATAAAGTCAAAACCAACAGGAAATAAATAATGCGCATAGTTGGTGGCAGCCATAAAGGCAAAAAACTCTTCACCCCTAAATCAACAGAAACAAGACCAACAACAGATCGTGTCCGTGAAGCCATGTTCAACAAAATCGCTCACGGCATCGCAAAGCACTTTGATGATTTCGATATTGAAGGCGCGAATGTGTTAGACCTTTTTGCCGGCACTGGCGCGCTCGGCTTAGAAGCCTTATCAAGAGGTGCCAAGTTCGCAGTTTTTGTCGAAGACGCCATCGAGCCCCGCGGCCTCATCCGCAGCAACATCGAACAGTTAGAATTCACAGGCATCACCAAACTTTTCAAACGAGACGCCACAAATCTCGGCCCCATGAAACGGTTCCAACCCTTTAATCTTATTTTCCTCGACCCACCCTACAATAAAGAGCTTGGTGAAAAAGCTTTAAACTCCGCTATTGAAGGCGGCTGGCTCGCAGAAGAAGCATTAATCATTTTAGAAGAAAACAAATCAGCAACCATCACTTGGCCTGAAGGTATTGAGCTGTTAGATGAAAAAACTTACGGCGACACAACCCTCTACTACGCCAAATGGCAAACTAAATAGGAATAAGCTAAAAAGCTCTGCAATACACAACTAAGACACCAAACAAAAACATGCTGTACCCGAACTAATCACCTAGAAATAACAGTGCCTAAAATTAAATACTCCACTAAAAAAACTAAATATACAAAGAAGGAGCATTGCCCACTTCGGGCAATGGGACATGGCGAAGCGACAGTGAAGCCCGTCGCGTTGCGACGCACCTCGTAGGCCCAAGCGCTTATAGCGCTTGGAATAGCCGTGAGAGATTAATAAGCAATAGTTTCCTCTTCTTCCTCATCTTCATCAAGCTCGCCTTTGCGCAAGGCATCAGCACAATCGCTCGAACAATCAACCCAAGACTTATTCGGCAGCTCCACTTCCCAAAAAAGCAAATCACCACGCTGAACTTGCCGAGTGCGCCTAACCAG
>JAEPQF010000068.1:0-3838 GCA_017640685.1 Hyphomicrobiales bacterium | reverse complement strand
TCACCTTTATTATGCAAGCTTGTCGCTTTCACAAGACCATAAGAAATAATTTCCCGTGATGTCGTCATCTGAAACTTCCACATGGAATAACCAACAACAACAATACCAGCAAACAAAGCAAATTTAAGAAATTTCATCATGTATTAAGGCTCCCAAAATAGCGCGGTTACAAGTGGACAACCTAAAGCGCCCCTAAAAAGAATAACCGTAAGAAAATTAAAACTTTTCAATCAGCTGAAGATGAAAAACGTAGGCCTCTGCGCGGTTGTTGATGGGCAACCTAAAGTGCAAATTATAGACACCGTCGGCGCCTTGCGCCGCACCTCGTAGGGCGGCAGCTTCGCTGCCATCGCCCGTGAGAGAGAAAAAGTCATCTTCCAAAAAGACGTTCAATGTCCTTAAGCTTAAGCTCAACATAAGTTGGACGCCCATGATTACACTGCCCAGAGCGCGGTGTTGTTTCCATCTCACGTAACAGTGCATTCATTTCTTCAGGAAGTAACCGGCGCCCTGTTCTCACACTGCCATGACAAGCCATAGTCGCGCAAACATAATCAAGCCGAGACTTAAGCTCCGTTGTGGCATCAAGCTCAGCAATTTCATCAGCCAAATCTCGAACAAGCGCTTGAATATTACCTTTAATCAATAAAGCCGGCACTTCTTGCACAGCCACCGCTTGCGGCCCAAACCCTTCAAGATAAAGCCCAAATTGTTGCAAAGCTTCACTATGAGCTAGCAAACCATCACGCAAATGATCATCTAGCTCAATCACTTCAGGAATGAGTAATCCTTGCGACGGGACTTGACCTTCAACAACTCGTTTTTTTAGTTTTTCATATACAATCCGCTCATGAGCCGCATGAGCATCAACCAAAATCATCCCATCTTCTGTTTGAGCCACAATAAAATTTTCAAAAAAATGCGCTCGTGCTGCTCCAAGAGGTTTTGATATGACATGAGGGTCAACCTCTTCATCTTGAGTAAGCATCTCACCGCTAGGAACATTCACTTCAGCAAACGCACTTTGTAACTCACCATTTTCAGCGCCACCAAAAGGTGAAAATGAAGCCGGTTTTTCATCTGAAAAATGCGTGTGAACGTGCGGCGAATGCCCCTCTTCTCCAAAATGAGAGTGAGCTTGGGAAGTTTGAAAACTCTCAGTTTGCAAAGAGGGTTCATAAGAGTGAGACGTAAAATTGGGTTGAACATCTTCCGTTTGAAAAGCGCTTAACGTATCAGCGCCACCTTTCGAACTTGCCCGGTGCCCTGCTTCATCAATCGCTTGGCGAATGGCCCCAATAAGCAATCCCCTGATAAAAGCGCTATCTTGAAAGCGCACTTCAGCCTTTGCTGGATGAACGTTCACATCAACTTTCTCAGGTGGCAAGGTGAGAAACAAACTCAAATAAGGGTGACGATTGGACGGGAGAAAATCAGAATAAGCCGCTCTAATCGCCCCTAAAATTTGCTTGTCACGAATAGGGCGACCATTGACAAAAAAATACTGCATCAAATTATTAGCACGGTGCAAAGTCGGCAAACCAATAAACCCGCGCAAATGAACATCCTCGCGCACAGCATCAATAAAGAGCGCATCTTTCACAAACTCTTGACCAAAGATCTTCCCAATCCGTTGCAACTCACCAGCTTCATCACCAATAGCAACCTGAGGCAAGTTTAGTCGCTGCTTACCGTCACATGTTAAACGAAAGCCAATCGAGGGGTGCGCTAATGAGAGACGCTTCACCACATCTGTAATTGCACTTGTCTCAGAGCGAACAGATTTTTGAAATTTTAAACGAGCAGGTGTTGCATAAAATAAATCACGGACTTCGATGATCGTTCCATAATTAAGGGCTGATGGCCGGAGCTCACTTTTCTCACCGCCCTCAACAGAAAGCTCAAACCCATCTCCCTCTTTTGCCCTGGTTTGAATAGTAAGTTTCGCAATCGAGCCAATCGAAGGAAGAGCCTCACCTCTAAACCCAAGCGTATCAATTGAAAACAATCCCTCATCTTCAAGCTTAGATGTTGCATGTCTTTCAACACAAAGAGAAAGGTCTGCTTCCCCCATCCCCTTTCCATTATCAATCACGCGTAGCAAAGATAACCCGCCATCAGCAGACACCACCTCAATCAAAGAAGCACCTGCATCAATTGAATTTTCAACCAATTCTTTCACAACAGAAGCCGGACGCTCAATCACCTCACCAGCAGCAATCTGGTTAATTAAATGCGGAGATAATTGACGAATGGTCATAAAAATTTAGTCCATCTAGTTTCTTGAAAAATGGTAAGAAAGAACGCAATAAAAGCACGTGAAAACAAAAACGCCTTTCCCCAGTCACTCAACTATACCGGCAAACTGAAAGAAGGTGAAGAAAGGGCTTGGGTAAAAAATCGACAAGGAACAGACTATTTTTTAAGGCTTAGTTGCGCAAAAAATCACGTGCCATGCGCTTACCAACCTCAACAGCCGGTTGATCAAATGCATTAATATTTAACAAGCCAGCAGCCAAAATCGTTTCAACCATAAAACTCATCAATAATTGCCCTAATGTGAATTCATTCACCTCAGAAACACGAATATAACGGGTTGGCCTGTTTGCTTCTTCCAATGCAGAGCGAGTGGCTCGTGCTTGCGCGCTTACCAAATCTCCCACATGGCGGTCAGAGAAAAAATCCATGCCAGCAACACCGGCCAATTCACGATCAATAAACGGCCCCTTGCCCGTTGTCTCTGTTGCAACAATCGTCACCAACTTATCAATTGGCCCGTCCATATAAAGCTGTAATTGACTATGCTGATCTACTGGGCCAAGGGCTGCAATCGGTGTCATGCCGACCCCATCTTTGCCAAGGCTTTCAGCCCACAATTGCACATACCAATTAGCAAACCGAGCTAACTGGTTCACATATGGCATCATCACAAAATTATTGACGTGTCTTTCTTGATAAAGCCCAACACAAACCGTAGAGCCAAGAACGGGCATAAAATCATCATAACTATCAGCATAGACAAGATGATTAATAATCTTTGCCGCCCCTTCTCTCAATTGAAAAGGATCCATACCACGCGCCACAGCAAAGATAAGCCCAACATTTGTCAAACAAGAAAAACGGCCACCGATGTCGGTTTCGTGATCTAAAAATTCACAATTATAAAGCCCTAATAAATCGCGCAATCCATTTTTACCACCTGGCACCGGTGGCTCTGAAAGTCCAAGAATAGAGCGCCCAATATATGCCTCTAATCCCGCCTCTTTATAAGCATTGATAACTGTAATTGTCTGAAGAAGTGTCTCAGCCGTATTACCTGATTTGGAGATAATGATAAATCGAGCTTTTTTCAAATCCAACAAACCAATCCCACGTTCAAGCGAACGAGGGTCTAAATTGTCAAAAATGCGAGTTCTTGGAAGTTTGCGAGGTTGGTTAACATCATCCCCAGGGATGAACCATCCCCCCATCTGTGCAATGGTCTGACCGCCAAGGCTTGAGCCACCTGTTCCTAAAAAAACAACCGTATCCGCCTCAGCAACCTCATCATCACCATCAATGAGGGTGTAAAATTTTTCAGTTAAAATATCAATATCTTCACGGCGTTCAGCAATACGCAATAATGGCAGCAGCTCGGCTTCATAAGCTATTTTTAACTGCTTAGCCCCTTTAGTGGCCCGCTCAAACCATTTATCATATTCCGTCGGGGTAAGGCCATTTTCGCCAACAACATCTGCCAAACAACCGCTAATATCATAGGTAATTGTCAAACCTACATCCCCCAACATAAAATATTATACGGTTTAAGAACTATTGTGTCTCAGGTGCCTCCTCTACA
>JAEPQF010000067.1:16240-18242 GCA_017640685.1 Hyphomicrobiales bacterium | reverse complement strand
AGTGGTTTACTCTAGAAGAGAGGGGAGGCCCCAAAAGGGGGGAATGGGGCCATTGTTAAATTACTGAACAGAGAAAAATTTACTCAACTGATGACGATGAAGGTGTGCTGATTCTGTGTTCAGACTGTGGCACTGATATGCTGAAAGCGTGATAGTTTGTTAACTTCGGTTAAGGATTGGTCGTAATCAACCACCTGTTACGCTCATATGACGAGAAACTGCTGGAGCTTTGCTGTTTCTATCAATGATGAAATCATGACCCTTTGGTTTACGGTCAATGGCTTCATAAATTGCTGTTTTTAGCTGTTCATTGCTTTCATGATCGCGAAGCGGTGTTCTTAGATCTGCTTTATCTTCCTGGCCAAGGCACATGAACATTTCGCCCGTGCAGGTAACGCGTACTCTGTTACAGCTTTCGCAGAAATTATGGGTGAGCGGTGTGATAAAGCCGAGTTGGCCGCCGGTTTCCTTTACATCTACATAGCGCGCCGGGCCGCCTGTTTTAAAGTTATTTGGTGTGAGGGTGAAATTTTCTTCAAGTTTTGATCTAACTTGGCTGAGCGGTAAATATTGATCTGTTCGATCACCATCAATATCGCCTAGGGGCATGGTTTCAATTAGGGTAAAGTCCATGCCTTGATCATGGGCCCAGTGCATCATATCTGGAATTTCAAATTCATTGACGCCTTTAAGGGCAACCGCATTGATTTTTATTTTAAGGCCGGCTTGTTGAGCGGCTTTAACACCTTCTAAAACTTGGTCCAAACGGCCCCAACGGGTGATTTTGTGGAATTTGTCCGCGTCTAATGTGTCTATTGAGACATTGATGCGTCTTACCCCTGTCGCGTATAAATCTGGCGCTAGTTTTGCTAATTGGCTGCCATTTGTGGTGACAGTCATTTCTTCTAATTGTCCCGTTTCTAAATGGCGCGAGAGGCCGCGAAAAAGCTCAATGATGTTTTTACGCACAAGCGGTTCTCCGCCAGTGATGCGAATTTTTTTAACGCCAAGTTCTACGAAGGTTGAACAGAGGCGATCGAGCTCTTCTAATGAGAGCAGTTCTTTTTTGGGCAAGAAGTTCATATTTTCTGCCATGCAATAAACACAGCGAAAGTCGCATCGGTCAGTTACCGATATGCGCACATAATTGACCATGCGCCCAAAGGGGTCTATCAATTCTGCGTTTTGAGATTTTGGTTCTTGAAATGTTGTTTCTTTTATCGAGTTATTGATTTCTGAAGCGTCAATTTCAGAGCTTTTCATTTCAGAACTTTTCATGTGTTCCACCCACTTTTTTACCCACTTTTTTACTTTGCCCTTATTATTCGCAGCCCTAAGCGTGGGTGAATTTATTTATTGGCAAGCGCTTACTACTTTAGTCTATTTTTTTTCTTTTAGAGCGCTTCTAAGGGACAGGTTAGTGAAAATGAATGTTTTTGGCAATGTTTTTGTTACAAATTGCATGAATTGCACAAAGAATGCATAAATAAAATTTAATTTAAGCTGATATGGATTTCTTTATATCCTGTTTACTGAATGCTAACTCGCTTTTGCTAATGTCACTTTATTGGAAGCAATTCTGTAGTGCGTATGCTCCAAAGGGATTTAAGTGTTGGTTACTCAGCGTATTTGAGTAACTGACGCTCCTCCTTACTCTTGTCATATTCACTCATAAGATTGTTTTGGTGTTCATGAGTGAGGCTAGAGTTAAATTGTATCGCGTTCCTTCCCATATTGTTATTTCACTTTGCTTTTGTGTTTTTTTCGGACTCTCAACGGGAATGTTGAGCGGGTGTTCAAGTTCGTTAAATTTAACGAAGAAAAAGCCCAAATATAGCCCTCGGATTGTAAAGCTTGGGCAGCGGGTGCCGAAAGGTGGTGGGCGTTATAAGGTAGGCAATCCTTATCAAGTCGCTGGTGTGTGGTACACGCCGAGAGAAGATCGCAATTATGATAAAAGAGGCATTGCTTCTTGGTATGGTGAGGAATTTCATGGCCGTTT
>JAEPQF010000067.1:0-16230 GCA_017640685.1 Hyphomicrobiales bacterium | reverse complement strand
CGCAAATGGTGAAGTTTTTGATATGAATGCTTTAACGGCTGCTCATCCGACAATGCCAATTCCTAGTTATGCTGAAGTGACGAATATGAGAAATGGGCGGACTATCTTAGTTCGTGTGAATGATCGTGGGCCTTATAAGCATGATCGTATTATTGATTTATCTAAAAAATCCTCACAGGTTTTAGATTTTAACAGAAGTGGAACGACACCAGTTCGGGTGCGTTATGTGGGCCGTGCGCCTTTAAACGGTGATGATCGTTATGAGCAGGATTTTTTAAGCCGCCAACCCTGGCATCGCCGCCAATTTGATTTGAGCCGCTCTGATCGTTGGGCTCCACGACGTGAGACTGTGAATTATAATTCTCGCTGGTAAAGAAAATAACCTAATTAAATAAAAAGGCTCAGCAATTAATTATAATTGCTGAGCCTTTTTATTTTCATCCATTTTGGGGGATGGACTATCTTGGTTTTTGAATGACAGCTTGGATGCTATAGCCGGCGTAAAGTGATTTTACTGTGACTTTGCAATTTGCTTTGTTGGCGGCTGTTTCTAACTGTTCTTCTAGATTTTCAATTGGATGAACATGAAAAATTGATAACCATGCATAGAGAAGTTTTTGAAAAACTTTTGGATATTGTTTGCACTCACCAAAATCTACGATGTGTATTTGCCCGCCTGGCCGCGTAAGTTCGTAAGCTTGAGCAATTGCCATTTGCCAATCTGGGATCATAGAGAGTGAAAAAGAAATGAAAACACGATCAAATTCATGTTTACCGAAGGCTTTTTCAGCATCAAAATTTGTTGCATCGCCTTTTGCGAGATGAATACGATTTTGAAAACCAGCTTTGACGATTGATTTACCTGCGGTTTTTAGCATTTCTTGCGAGATGTCAACTCCGTATAGCTCGCAATCATCATACGCTTTTGCTGTGCAAACCAGGTTTCTTCCTGTGCCTGCGCCGAGTTCTAAAATTGTGCCTCTTGGTGGAGGGGCCAATGCTTTGATCAATTGATCTCGGCCGAGCAAATAATATTTTCGGCTTGCATTATAGATGAAGCGTTGGTTGCGATAGACTTTGTCCATTAAATTTGAATGTGACTGAAGGTCAGCATCGCTTGTTTGATCTGTCATTTTCTCTCTTTTTCTCTCACGGGCTATGCTCTCTTAGTAGTGCTTTTGATTGCTCACCAACAATCGCACCTATTGAGCCTACGAGGTGCGGTGCAATTAACCGGGCTATGCTGACGCTTCGTCATGTCCTACTGCCTTTCTTCTTCTTCAGTTGCCCACTAGCAACCGGATTAGGGCAGTACTCCTTTTTCGGGACGTTGGTTTAAAATTTTCTAAATTCTATTCTTATTAAACTCAGCCTTTGAAATTATAAAGGTGGAAGCCACCATAGATCGCTGAGCGGTCTTTTTTAGTATATTCTTTTGAAGCTTCTTCTTGATACGCCCATTTTGACAACGTGCTGTCTTTGACGCGGCCAGGCAAAATGCTTTCAATGCCAGCTGTACGGAAGATGACTTTTGCGCCTGGAGCTGCTGCTCTTGTGATGGCATCCCAAAGGTCATTTAACATGCCTTCATCCATCCAATCTTGAGCGTCTAGAAGAACAACGCGATCTACCGTGCCTGGTTCCATTGAATTTAATTTATCAGTAATAGAAACTTGGCTTACCGTTACATTTTTGGCGTAATTTTTAACAGCCTCAAAGTTTTGATCTTGTAGATAAGGTGGTAGCCCGCCGTTTTTGTGCTTTAGATGCTGTTTTTTTAAGTGCTCCTTAGGTTGCCCACCAGCAACCGTCGCGGCATCCGCATTTTCTTGCTTCAGATGCCCACTAGCATCCGCATTATCATTTACAGCGTTAGTTTGTGTTCCATACTGGCGGCCAAAGGCTTGCCAGGCGAAATAATTTTGATTGATGTCATAATCACAGCAAAGTTTACGTAAGCGTTGGCGAAGCACTTCTGCCATATCGCCATCTGCACATTTGGCGAGCTCTGTATATTGTGCAGGTGGGATGCCGAGCCCATAAAGTGAGGCGGGGTGTGAGGTGAGCCATGTTATTAGTTTTTTATCGAGCAAAGGGGAGAGTTTCTTTTCGAAAAATTCTGTTTGTTCCTCAATCGATTTTGCATTTAAAAGCTCATCAAATTTGATGCCATAAGCTTTGGCCAAGAAGTGGCTTAATCCAATGAAGTTTCCTAATAAACCACGGTGATAGATGTTATCTGTGAAGTATCTTGAGCGGCGGCGCATTGTTTTGTCACGACCTTGCCAATAGCTCTTGGCCGTCTCATCTAGATTTGGGCTTAGATATTGATCATATGATTTTTGATTGGTGTTATTGTTTGGTACCGCAAAGAAATCAAAAAATGTTTTATGATCTGGGAAGTTTTGAGCGGCACATAATTTAGTGCGCGTCAGTGCAACGTGAGCTCTGTTCAAATCGACAGCTGTGATTTTTGCTGGTTTTGCCATGAGATAGTTCATGACGTTACACCCACCAGAGGCAATGGTTACAACATGATGAGTTTCATCAAGTTCCATTGCGTCCATGTCGACAATTGGGTCTTCCCAAATTTGTGAATAAACTAGGCCTGAGAATAGTTGAGCGAATAACTGATCTAGAATTGATTGTTTTTTTGTTCGTTCGCTTTGGCGCACCGCTTTCCTAATCAGTTTGGCTTTGTGTGATTTTTCGAAGGTTTTTGTTGCAGGTGCATTCATAATAAAAGTTATCCCAAGCTTAAGTTTGATTTTACTGGCTAACAAATATGAATGACAAAGCTGTGACAGCTTGTGGGTTGTTGGTGTTTCCCTTTTTTAACCTGCTGAAATATAAAGAAAGTTAATGTCATATTTTATGTGGCATTATCTGAAATGGGCTTGAAATTATATTATTTTCTAGGTTGGATTTAAAGTGCTAACTTTTGTTTCATGTTGGCATTTATCAACTGTTTTCTTGATCGTTATCTTGTTTTTAGCTTACCATTTTAATTTATTTTAAATGAGAACCTAGGCTTTGTTTTTATTTAACAGCCTGATTTATTTGATAAGTAAATGTGGGATGAAGTATATTAATGTGAGATGATGTTTGCGATTTGTTAGAAATAATAGTTAGCTTAGAGAATTGGTTCGGCAAATTTTCGTTAGGTTTTGGGGTTGAGGTGTGATGCGGTTTCGCAAAATGTCAGTTTTAATGCGGTTTTTTTCTGTGCTATTTTTAGGAGCTTTTCTCTCTTTGTTTCCTTTCACTGTGAAGCAAAAGATAGGGCATAGTTCTCTTTTTCAAAATTATGTAGCGATGGCGCAAGATGAAGAAGAAGGGTTTAAAACTAAAGCTAAATTTGCGATTATCATAGACGCTGATAAACCTTTTACTTTCCTTGATAAAAAAGCTGATATTGCCATGGCACCGGCTAGCATGAGTAAGCTCATGACTGTTGCTGTTATTTTTCGTGAATTAAAAGCGGGCCGATTGAAGCTTGAAGACAATGTCAAAATCTCTGTTCATGCATGGAGAACGGGAGGGGCGCCTTCTCGTACATCGGCGATGTTTGCTCCGGTAAAATCTGAAATTACAGTTGAACAAGCTCTTCGGGGGATTATTGTTCAATCTGGCAATGATGCGTCTATTGCTATTGCAGAGCATATTTCAGGAAGTGAAGAGGCTTTTGCTAAAGTGATGACGGCTTATGCCAAAAAGATAGGTATGAAGAACTCTTCCTTTGCTAATCCAACCGGATTGCCGAACCCTAAACATTTGATGTCTGCCAGAGATTTGGCGATTTTAGCGAAACATCTGTTGAAAGAGTATCCTGAATATTATTTCTATTTTGGTGAGAAGGATTTTAAGTATCGTCGTTATCGATTTATCAATCGCAATCCTTTAATTGGAAAGGGAGGCGGTTTTGACGGGTTTAAAACCGGTTATACTGAGCAATCCAAATATGGGATTGTTGTTTCAGCTAAACGGGATGGGCGTCGTTTAATTGCTGTTTTAAATGGTTTGGAAAGTAAAGTTGAGCGCCGTGCAGAGACTATGCGCGTGATGAATTGGGCGTTTACGAGTTTCTCTAATCGTGAAATTAAAGCTGATACGGCACAATTTTCCGCTCGTATTTGGGGCGGGGAAAAATCTCTAGTCGGGCTTTCAACCGCTGGTCCTTTGAAAATTTTCATGCCGAAGGGGGATGTGGTTACCGAGATTATTTCTGAGGTGATTTACGAGGGGCCCTTGAAAGCTCCGATAGTTTCAGGGCAAAAAGTTGCAAAATTGCGCGTAAAAGTTGCGGATTCTGTGCAAGAATTTGATCTTTTTGCAAATGAGACCGTTGAACGTACGAATTTTGTTTATCGAGCGTTTGATTCACTCTTTTATCTCACATTTGGCTGGATTTTTTGATAAAACGATTGTCAGCAGTTAAAAAGCTTGCTGCTTTAGAGCATAAGTTCTTTTTTTAAAGGAAGGGCTTGGTGTTCTAATTATTTGTCTGGGGAAATTAGCTTTATAGAGGGGGATATGATGCCATTTTCTAAAAATGGAGTTGAAAGAGGGCGCTTTATTTCCTTTGAAGGCGGGGAAGGGGCTGGCAAGTCAACCCAGGTTCGCCTCTTATCAGAACATTTGGCAGCTTTGGGCTATAAAACCCTTTTAACACGTGAGCCTGGTGGTTCGCCTCTTGGGGAAAAGATTAGACGTTTTTTACTCGAAGGCAAGGTAAAGGATTATGGGGCCGTTGCTGAGTCTCTTTTGTTTTACACGGCGCGGTTAGATCATTTAGAAAAACTGATTTTACCGAATTTAGAACAAGGCGCCTGGGTTTTATGTGATCGTTTTGCTGACTCTAGCCGTGCTTATCAAGGTGCTGCCAGCGGAGTTGAAGATGGTGTGTTTGATGCACTTGATCGGATTGTGGTGGGAGAGAACCAGCCTGAGCTGACGATCATTATTGATCTTCCTGTAGATATTGCGATGAAACGTGTGGCGGCGCGTCAGAACCAGGACGGGCTTGAGGTTGATCGGTTTGAATCTGAAGATATGCAGTTTCATGAGCGTTTGCGGGCTGGGTTTTTAAAAATTGCTGCTGCCAATGCCAAACGCTGTATTATTATTGATGGTAATCAATCACGCGAAAAGGTTGCTGAATTGGTTTGGCAAACAGTGGCTGAGCGGTTTGGTCTTGAAGATGTTGTTTGAGTTTTTATCAAGCTTGAACGGCTTTGATTTTTCCTCTTAAATTTCGATAGAAGATATATTTATTTTAATTAAGAAAATAAGTTTACGTGGCATTTTATGAGTGATGATAATGGTGTGCCATTAAGTGATTGTGTAGCTGGGGCGTTGCATCCTGTCTCTACCGGCACTTATTTCGGGCACAAAGGTGAAATTCAAACATTAGAGCAAAGTTTATGCTCTGGCCGTTTTCATCATGGCTGGATTTTTTCTGGCCCGCTTGGGGTTGGCAAAGCGACATTGGCTTATCATTTAGCGCGGGTTCTTCTTGGGCAAGATGAAGATGGATTTGGTGATGGTTTTAACTTGCTTGAGCGTTCTGAATTTTTAAAGACGAATAAAACAGGGCGATTAATTGCTCAATTTGCACATCCTGATATGCGGGTGATGCGCCGGGCTTATGACGCAAAAACAAAAAAGTTCTTTCGTTTTATTCGCATAGATGAAATGCGTGCTTTAAAAGATGTGTTACATACTACGCCTTCTATGGGGCTTCACCGTGTTGTTCTTATTGATCGCGCTGAAGATATGAATGAAGCTAGTGGTAATGCGCTTCTTAAAGTGCTTGAAGAGCCGCCTTTGCATACGACGTTTATTTTAATCACCAATTCTTTGGGCCAAGTTCCGATTACCATTCGCTCCAGATGTCGCAACCTCAAATTTAACGAGCTTGAATTAGCTGACTTTGAACAAGCGATTAGCCAACAATTTATCTCTCAAGAGCAAGCTTTGCCGAAAGATGTGAATTGGCAAGATTTAATGCATCTTTCAGGCGGCAGTGTGCGCACGGGCTATGAATTAATCGTTGGAAATGGGCTTAAATATTATCAAGGTCTTTATAAAATTATGGAAGCTTTGCCCAATCTAGACCAGAGAAATTTAGATTTATTTATCGATGGGATTTTAAAAGATAAAAGCGGGCAGGATTATAAGGCGGGGGTTCAGTTGATATCTGACCTCATCTATCGGTTGATTAAAGGAAAAATAGCTGAATTTCCCCTAAGTTCAGGTGAAAAACACTTATCTGACAAGCTTGTTGCTGATCAATCTATTGATCAATGGCTTAGCTTGTGGGATACCCTACAAACACGGGCCTTGGATGTTAACGCTCTTAATTTGGATAAGAAAACTTTTATATTACAAAGCTTCTTTTCTTTAAGAGATTTACTTCGTGCGAACTAAGTTTCTAGACGTGTCAGCCTTAACTGGTGAACTGCTCAATTAAAGACTAAAAACTGTTTTATAGACTGGATATTTAACCCATGAGTGCAAATAAAGGTGGATGTGAGCCTTTTTATATTACCACTGCGATTTCTTACCCAAACGGGGTGCCTCACATTGGTCATGCTTATGAAGCTTTGGCAACAGATGCTGTTGCGCGTTTTCGCCGGCTTGAGGGGCATGAGGTTTTCTTTCTCACTGGCACTGATGAACATGGTTTGAAAATGCAGCAAACGGCAGAAAAAGAAGGCATTGCTGTAGCTGATTTGGCCGATAAAAATTCAGCTCGTTTTCAGGAAATGGTGGAACTGCTTCATTGCACGAATGATGACTTTATTCGCACTTCACAAGAGCGTCACAAAAAATCAGCTCAGGAAATTTGGCGCCGGATGGAAGCGAATGGTGACATTTACCCTGGCACTTATTCGGGCTGGTATTCTGTTCGCGATGAAGCTTTTTATGATGAGAAAGAGACTTCGGTTGGTGAAGATGGGGTGCGCATTGGCCCGCAAGGCACGCCAGTTGAGTGGACAGAAGAGACAACTTATTTTTTCAAGCTTTCTGAATATCAAGATAAATTGCTTGCGCATTATGAAGGCAATGAGAGTTTTATAGGGCCGAAACATAAGCGCAATGAGATTATGCGGTTTGTAGAGGGTGGTTTGAGAGACTTGTCGATTTCTCGTACAACCTTTGATTGGGGCATTAAAGTGCCTGGGTCTGATGAGCACATTATGTATGTGTGGGTCGATGCTTTGACCAACTATATCACCGGTGTTGGCTTTCCGGATGAGGGGTGTGAAGATTATCAAAAATTCTGGCCAGCCGATGTGCATGTGATTGGTAAAGATATTTTGCGGTTCCATGCCGTTTATTGGCCTGCCTTTTTGATGTCTGCTGGTATTCCTTTGCCGAAACAAATTTTTGCTCATGGCTTTCTTTTGAATGATGGAGAGAAGATGGCTAAGAGTGTGGGCAATGTGGTTAGTCCTGCTGATTTGGTGGATCATTTTGGTGTTGATCAGGTGCGGTACTTTTTCTTGAGAGAAGTTCCGTTTGGCAATGATGGTAATTATAGTCATGAGGCGATTGTTAATCGTGTGAATGCGGATTTGGCAAATGATCTTGGAAATTTGGCGCAGCGGTCACTTTCTATGCTTGTGAAAAATTTAGATGGTGAGGTGAAAGCGCCAAGTGAGTTAACCAGTGATGACCAGGCTATTTTAAGCCAAGTTGATGAGCTCTTGCCTGAGGTGACAGCTGCTATGGATAAGATGGCGCTTCATAAAGCGGTTGAGCTTATTTGGAAAGTGGTTAGTGATGCGAATAAATATTTTGCGGGGCAAGAGCCTTGGGCTTTAAAGAAAACAGACCCAGAGCGAATGGCCACGGTGCTTTATGTGACGGCAGAAGTTATTCGCCAAGTGGCAATTCTGGCACAGCCCTTTATTCCGCTTGGCTCTGCCAAGTTGCTTGACCATTTGCAGCAAGCTGACGATAAGCGAGATTTTTCTCAATTAGGTGAAGCAGGGAGATTAAGTGCTGGCTTGGTTTTAGAAAAACCAGAGCCTGTCTTCCCGCGTTATGTTGAACCTGAAGGGGATGCTTGAACTTATGAGTAATCAGCACATGTTAGTTGATAGTCATTGTCATTTGGATTTTCCTGGTCTTATTGAAGATGTGCCGGCTGTTCGTGCGCGGGCTGAAGAGGCTGGAGTTGGTTTGATGGTGACGATCAGCACGCGCATTCGGCAAATGGATAAAATTCTTGTCATAGCTGAAGAAAATGAAAATGTTTTTTGCTCTGTGGGCACGCATCCACATAATGCTAGTGAAGAAAAAGATTTAGGTCTTGATGATATTTTGGCTCATACTGATCATCCGAAAGTGGTGGCCATTGGTGAGGCGGGGCTTGATTATTTTTATGATAATGGTAACCCGGTTGATCAGGCCAAAGGATTTCGCGCGCACATTGCGGCAGCCCGTGAAACAGGATTGCCGCTTGTTATTCATACTCGTGATGCTGAAGATGACACGGCTAGCATTTTAAGAGAAGAAACAGAGAAAGGGGCATTTCCTTTTTTACTTCATTGTTTTACGGCATCGCAAAAATTAGCTGATATTGCTGTTTCTCTTGGTGGGTATGTTTCTTTTTCAGGTGTGTTGACTTTTAAAAAATCGGATGAGCTTCGCGCTGTTGCAGCTAGTTTGCCAGCTGACAGAATTTTAGTTGAAACAGATGCGCCTTATTTGGCACCAGTGCCGAAAAGAGGTAAGCCGAACGAGCCTTCTTATGTTGCGCACACGGCGGCAGTGCTTGGGGAAACTCGTGGGGTGAGTTCAGAGGAAATTGCTAAAATAACCAGTGATAATTTTTTTCGGTTGTTTTCAAAAGTGCCTGACCCTCGTGCCTCTAGCTAACATAAGCCGTTTCGTTTTGGTGAAGAATTAGGACGTAGATATTTAATGAGTTATCGTTTTACCATTCTTGGATCAGGGTCTTCTGGTGGGGTGCCGCGCATTGGCAATGAGTGGGGAGCATGCGATCCAAACGAGCCTAAGAACCGACGGCTTAGGAGCTCTTTTCTTGTTGAGAAATTTGATGGTGAAGCTTCTACTCGTTTGCTGATTGATACATCACCCGATATTCGCCAACAATTATTAGCAGCGAATATTAGCGTTGTTGATGCAGTGGCTTACACCCATAGTCATGCAGATCATATTCATGGCATTGATGATTTGCGCGTGGTTTATTTTAACCTCAAAAAACGCTTGCCTGTTTATTATGATAAAAAGACAGGAGAGGATTTACTCACCAAATTTCGCTATTGTTTTGAATTGCCAGAAGATTCGAACTATGTGCCGATATTGGATGGCCAGGAGATTGAGTTAGATGTGCCGCTTCGTGTTGAGGGGGCAGGCGGTGTGATTGAGACAACACCTTTTTTCCAGCATCATGGTAACGCGCATTCTTTAGGCTTTCGCTTTGGCTCTCTTTGCTATTGTACGGATGTTAGCTCGTTTCCAGAAAGTTCATTAGCCTATTTAGAAGATTTGGATGTGTTAATTTTAGATGCGTTGCGGGAGACGTCTCATCCTTGTCATTTTACGGTTGCTCAAGCTTTGGAGATCATTGAGGCTTACAAGCCAAAACGGGCGATTTTAACCCATTTGCATGTTGACCTTGATTATCAAACTTTGAAATCTCAATTGCCATCATATGTTGAGCCAGCTTTTGATGGTTTGGTGATAGAGCTTAAGAGTTGATATGGTTTTTAAGGCTTAGTTTGCTTTGAATTTGATGTGAGCTCCATTTTCAGCTTCATTATTGATCAGGTGATTTGCTATTGCTTTAGCAACGACTTCTGGTGCTGTGAGGGTTGACTGATCTTCCCCTGGAAATGCTTTTTTGCGTAAGTTCGTTGCCATTGGGCAGGGAGAGTAAAGTTGGACCTTGAGATTTGTTTCATTACATTCACCAGCATAGGATTTTACAAGCGTTTTAAGGCCGGCTTTCGAGGCGGCATAGGGGCCCCAATAGGCAGGAGCGCTTTCAGCTATTTCTTCATCTGTAATAAATAGAGCTGTGCTATTAGGTGCTTGTTTTAACAATGGATCAAGCGAGCGAATAAGTTGCCAATTGGCTTTCAGGTTGGTGCCCATCACTTTATTCCACTCGGCTGTTTTAAAATGAGAGGTTGGCGAAAGGGCACCGAGATAAGCTGCGTTGCCAATGAAGAGATCTAATTTTTCAAACTTTGAAAGTAACGATGGGCCGATGCCATCTAAGGTATCTTCTTCTAATAAATCTAAAGGAACTAAAGTTGCTGTGCCGCCTGCTTCTTTAATTTCATCATCTAAGTCTTCTAATCCGCCAATTGTGCGCCCTGTCGCGATGATGTGCGCCCCATTTTTTGCGAGCTCCAATGAGAGAGAATAGCCTAAACCTCTTGTGGCGCCTGTTACAAGCGCGGTTTTATCTGCTAAAGGTTTGCTCACTGGTTGTCTCCTAATTAATTATTTATAGGGTGCTATTGAATTGGCTTTTATAACCGGTTTGAAGGAAGAGTTGTTTTTAGCAAACTCAAGGCTTTTGGCAAATAAAAAACCGAGGAAGCTATTATAGGAGAGTTTGCTTCCTCGGTTTGTATTTTTAGATCATTAAGTTTTAACTTTGACTTATTCAGAGCCTCTTGAGGCGTCGTCAGCTTTTTCCGCTGCTTTTTCTGAACCCTTTACCAGGTCTGAAGCTTGGTCATATGCTTTTTTACCAAGTTCTTCAGTTTTTTCTTTAATGGCATCAAGAGTTGGTTTTGCCGCTTCAATTGCTTTTTGGGTTTGCTCTTTAGCAGCGTCGTATGCAGGTTTTGCGGCATCAATAGCTTTTTTAGTTTGCTCTTTGGCAGCATCATAAGTTGGTTTTGCTGCATCAATGACATCCTTTGTTACGTCTTTGGCTTTTTCTACATAAGGTTCTGTCGCTGTTTTGGCTTTGCTAAGATATGGGCTTGAAACCTTTTTGGCTTCTTCAGCTGTGTCAACTAAGCCTTCAACAGCTTTTGCTGATAGAGCTTTTGAGTTGTTCCATAGTTTTGAAAACCAGCTTTGTTGTGGGCGCAATTTTTCAGCCGGGATGGCTGTTAGTTTTGCAATGGCTTGTTCATGCGCTTTTTTATCATCTGGGTTTTGGATTTTTAAAGACTTGCCCGTAAAGAGCATAATAGGCGTGCAAGAGGTGATGACTTTTGTGCCAGACTTGTGCCATTTAGGATTTGAAACAGCGGTTTCTTGCGCTTTGTAAACCTTTGTTCCTTTCACTGTTTGGCCTAAGACTTCTTTTGAAATTACTGGTACAAAGTGACCTTTGTTTTTATTCACTAAGGTGAACAAAGCATTTTTCGGATCAGCTGTTTGTACGAGAAGGGTTACATTATCTTCTGATGTTAGGGTTTGTGTGATGGCGTCTTCTGTACTGTTTGCAAAGCTCACTTTTGCGGCTTTTCCTAAACCATTTGGGTCGATTGATTGAAGATATTTAAATGTGCCAGCGTGGCCAGATTTTTCTGGTGGCAGGATGAAGTTTAGGTAAGGTGCACTTGCGACGACGTCGCCAAAATTACTGATGAGTTTGTTTTTGGTGACCATAAAGAGGCATTCGCTGCCAATATCATCATGAATGGGTGTGTAAACAAGTTGATTTGCTTGATTGCTATATTTTAATGCGAATTGATCGAATTGAGAAAGTCCAAAGTTATTTGGTTTGTCTAATACTTTCTCTAAATTATCGATTGAACCTGATGATGTTTTACAATTGAGCTCAACACCATTTTGGGATGCTTCTTTTTTAATGGCAGGGCAGATTTTGTTATAATATGCGCCGGTTTTTTCACCTGTGTAGAGGTCAAAATAGAGATCAAACGCTTGGGCTGTTGTTGAAAATGTCCCGATCGAAGTTGTGAGGGCAGCTAATGCTACGCCTTTTGAAAGATTGTTTAAAATCATAATGTGTTCTCCTCAAACATTACATTTTATATAATTCATTGTTTGTATTTTAGAAGCTTTAGACGAGTTATTTTTGACAGTATGTGGTTTTTTCTGCCCTTTCTCATTTTTATAAAGCTTTGTTTTCTATTGGGATTGTTGTTTTTGATGTTCCATACAAAATGGGATGGTTGATTGGCTATTTTTCTAATAATTTCAGTTGTTAGACAGCATAATTTCGTCAAGATTGTGAAGGTGTTCACAACTTTAAAAAGATTTCACAGATATTTTCCCGAGTAATTTATCTATTTGCTTAGATTACTTCAGATAGTAAAGAGAGGTGAGGTTGCTCCTCGCCAATTTTATCAGTAAGGCGGGTTGGGTAATCACCAGTAAAGCAATGATCTGTAAATTGGGGTAGATCATTATTTCGCTTCTCATAGCCCATGGCGCGATAAATGCCATCAACTGAAATGAACGCAAGAGTTTTAGCGCCCATATAGTCTCTCATGCCTTCGATGTCATAATTGGCAGCTAAGAGTTTGGCTTGATCTGGTGTGTCAATGCCATAGAAATCTGGGTGTGTGATTGGTGGGCTTGATATGCGCATATGCACTTCTTTGGCGCCCGCTTCGTACATCATAGAAACAAGCTTTACTGAAGTGGTGCCGCGAACAACACTATCATCTATGAGGACAACGCGTTTTCCTTCAACCATTGCGCGGTTAGCAGAATGTTTTAATTTTACACCGAGTTGGCGAATTTGTTGAGATGGCTCAATGAATGTACGACCAACATAATGGTTGCGGATGATGCCAAGCTCAAATGGGACATTGGCTTCTGTTGCATAACCGATAGCGGCAGGGACACCTGAATCTGGAATTGGGATGATGACATCTGCCTCGACAGGAGATTCTTTGGCAAGTTCTTCGCCCATTCTTTTGCGGACTTCATACACACTTTTGCCACCAACGATTGAGTCTGGCCGTGCGAAATAAATATATTCAAAAATGCAGGGACGCTCTTCTTGCTTTGCAAAAGGGTGATAGCTATTTATACCATTTTCGGTGATGACAACGATTTCGCCATTTTCAACTTCACGGACAAATTCAGCGCCAACAATATCAAATGCGCATGTTTCAGAGGCGAGTACCCAACTTTCTCCTAATCTACCCAGTAGAAGTGGGCGAATGCCAAGCGGATCTCTTACGCCGATGATTTTTTTGTTTGTAAGACAAGCAATACCGAAAGCGCCTTCAAGTTGAAGAACAGCTTCGGTGAAGCGATCAATGAAACTATCTCGTTTACTGCGTGCAAGCAGGTGTAAGAGGACTTCTGTGTCACTCGTTGACTGGAAGATGGCGCCATCACTGATGAGGTCTTTTCTCAATGTTATGGCATTGGTTAAATTGCCGTTATGGCCAATGGCAAAGCCGCCAGAGGAATGTTCTGCGAAAAGAGGTTGAACATTACGCATGATGGTGTCGCCCGTTGTCGAATAGCGCACATGACCAACTGCGTTTTTACCTTCTAACCGTTCGATGATGTTTCGTTTGTTGAAGTTGTCTCCAACGAGCCCCATGCGTCTTTCAGCTTGGAATTGAGAGCCATCAAACGATACAATGCCAGCAGCTTCTTGGCCGCGATGCTGGAGGGCGTGAAGCCCTAATGCTGTAATAGCAGCTGCATCTGGATGATTGAATATTGCAAAGACACCGCATTCTTCTCTTAACCGATCTTCTTCAAGGAAGGGGATGCCTGTTGGTGTTGCATAAGGGTTTGGTGTGGCTAATTTAGCCTGAAATTCTTTGAAGCCGAGCATATCTTTAAACATTTGTGTTTGCTGCCAATTTATTGGTTTTGAGAACCTACTGAATACAGCTCCCCACCCTTGCGTTTCTAAGATGGAAACGAGTGGGAAGATCTTTTCTTCATGGTTGCCTTAAGCCTTTGACTGCTTTTAAGCAAACTTATTATTATTTTTACGCACTGAACTTTGTTGTTCCGTGTCACTATTTAAATCAGGAAGTTTGATTTTATCTGGCATGACTTTCTTCATGACACTGGTGATAAAATTACCTGTATCTACTATATAAGGGAGAGATTGGGATTCTGTAACCCATTTCGGGTGATTTTCTACCTTTGGTTCAAGAAATGCCCCGAAAAAATAAAGAATGACGACTAAAATAAAGCCTCGTCCCAAGCCAAAAATGAAGCCTAATGTGCGATCTAGTGCGCCAACACGGCTATCTAATACAGTATCTGAAAATTTTGATGTGATGAAATGAACGACGATGAGTATGACGAGGAAAAGTAAAATGAGGCAAAGAGCTAATGCGATTGTTTTATCAATTCCAAGGGACACGGCGAGATCATTAGAGACATGTCTGTAAAACAGGCCAAAAACTACTGCAGCACCTGCGGCTAATGCCCATGATAGGATGGAGAGAACTTCTCTTGTGAGCCCTCTATACATAGCTAGCATTCCTGAAATTAGTGCTATACCCAGCAATATTGCATCAAGAAATGTCAACGGCCCTAGCATGGCAAGTTCCTCTATATCTTATTTTACTCTTTAGACTTACTATTCAACTGAGAAAATTCATCGTCTCATTTTGTTTAAAGCTCTAAAAGAGTTTGATCATTCAACGATTTATATTTCAAAGGTGCTTTGAAAATAAACTAAAAAAACAAAGATATCTAGCATCTATGTCTTTTGGTAAGGCCTATTTGGCACCTCTATGGCAGTTTTTAGTCTGATTTAGTGTAGTTTTACTCGACTGAAGCGGTTTTATGAAACAATTTTTGCAATTTCTGATAAATGGTTAACCGCTTGACACCTAATTGTCACATCTCCGGTTTGTTTATTGTTTGCTGGGATGAAACAGGCTGTGAACCCTAATTTTTCAGCTTCTCTCAAGCGCTGGGTTGTATGACTAACGCGGCGAATGCCACCTGAAAGGCTGATTTCACCAAAGAAAACAGTTTCATCAGGCAATGGTTTGTTTACAAAAGCTGACATGAGGGCTGCTGCTGCTGCTAAGTCGGCTGCAGGTTCGTTGATTTTCATACCACCAGCGATGTTTAAGTAGACATCATGTTTGCCAAGAACAATGCCACAGCGACTTTCTAATACAGCTAAGATCATATTTAATCTGCCGCTATCCCAACCAATGACGGCCCTTCTTGGGGTGCCGAAAGGTGAAGGGGCGACTAAGGCTTGAATTTCTACTAATACAGGTCTTGTGCCTTCAATGCCTGCAAAAACAGATGTGCCTGGGCCTTTTTCGTTACGGTCACTTAGAAAAATTTCAGACGGGTTGGTGACTTCATTGAGGCCATTGTCCCTCATTTCAAAGACACCAATTTCATCTGTTGGGCCGAAGCGGTTTTTCTGAGCTCGAAGGATGCGGAATTGAGCACCGCGTTCACCTTCGAAATAAAGAACGGTGTCTACCATATGCTCAATGACTTTAGGGCCAGCGATTGCACCATCTTTGGTGACATGACCAACGAGGATGAGGCAGATGTTTGATTTTTTCGCCAAACGAATGAGCGAGTGAGTGGTTGCGCGCAATTGTGTGACAGTGCCTGGAGCTGCATCAACCGTATCTGTCCATAAAGTTTGAATGGAATCGATGATGCATAGGCTTGGCGTATCGCCTTCTGTAATGGTGGCGAGGATGGCTTCTAAATTGGTTTCAGCGGCCAATTCAACTTTGGCTTTTTTAACACCTAAGCGATCAGCTCGAAGCCTTACTTGGGCTGTGGCTTCTTCGCCAGAAAAATAAAGAACACGTTTGTTTTGATTGGCTAAGTTTGCAGCTAATTGGGTGAGCAAGGTTGATTTGCCAATGCCTGGGTCACCACCGACTAAAATGGCTGAACCTGGGACAAGGCCACCACCTGTCACAAGATCAAGTTCACTAAAATTTGTTGGATAACGATTGATTATTTGCTCGATGCCATCAAAAGTCTCTAATGCTACGCCGGAGCGTTTGCGTCTTGGGGCTGATTTTTGCCCAGAGACTGCAATAGGCTCAGCGCTTTCTTCGACAATAGAGTTCCATTCCCCGCAAGCTGAGCATTTTCCGGCCCATTGCGAGGTGACATTGCCGCATTTTTGGCAGATATATGTTGCTTTTTTGGGAATGGTTTGGGTCTCTCTTTTTTGCGCTTCAGATGCCCACTATGCATCCGCGCATTTTCTCTCACGGGCAATTCCAAGCACTAAACGTGCTTGGCCCTTCGAGGGGCGGCTAGTTGTTTGTGCTTTAGTTG
>JAEPQF010000066.1 GCA_017640685.1 Hyphomicrobiales bacterium | reverse complement strand
TTGGGCTCAAACACTTGGTATGGTGTTTTCAATCATGCTTTGGATGCCTAGTTGGGGTGGTATGATCAATGGTCTAATGACCCTTTCTGGCGCTTGGGATAAACTTCGTACAGACCCAATTTTAAGAATGATGGTTGCTTCTGTTGCCTTCTATGGAATGGCGACTTTCGAAGGACCGCTCATGTCCATTAAGGCCGTTAACAGTCTCAGCCACTATACAGACTGGACCATTGGTCACGTTCACTCTGGTGCCCTTGGTTGGAATGCTCTTGTTTCCTTTGGTGCCTTATATTTCTTGGTTCCGAAATTGTGGGGCCGGAAAGAACTTTATAGCCTCAAACTTGTGAATTGGCATTTCTGGACCGCTATGATGGGCATTGTAGTTTACGCTTCATCAATGTGGGTTTCTGGAATTATGCAAGGCTTGATGTGGCGTGAATATAATGGCGAAGGCTTCCTTGTTTACTCCTTTGCTGAAACCGTCGTTCAAATGCATCCCTTCTATGTGCTTCGAGCTCTTGGTGGTCTGATGTTCCTCCTTGGTTCATTGATCATGGTCTACAATATTTGGCGAACCATTCGCGGTGAAGTCAAAGTTGATCAGCCTGTATCTCAAGTCATTACAGTTGGTGCATAGGAGAAAAATAATGAATCACAGCACAATTGAAAAAAATGGTTCTATCCTGCTTGTTCTTAGTCTACTCGTTGTGACAATCGGCGGTATAGTTGAAATTGCTCCTCTCTTTTACTTAGAGAATACGATTGAGAAAGTTAAGGGCATGCGCCCTTACTCTCCGCTCGAATTGATGGGGCAAAACATCTACAAACGTGAAGGATGTGCCCTTTGTCATAGTCAGATGATCCGTCCGTTTAAGGATGAGGTTGAACGTTATGGACATTACTCTCTAGCTGCTGAGAGTATGTATGACTTTCCGTTTCTTTGGGGCTCGAAAAGAACCGGTCCTGATTTGGCTCGTGTTGGTGGCCGCTATTCAGATGAATGGCACCGTGAACATTTGAAAGCACCAAGGAACCTGGTGCCTGAATCTGTGATGCCTGGATACCCCTTTTTGATGCAACCGTTGAAAGTCCATGACATCAAAGCTCATTTAAAAGCCAATAAGTTCTTAGGTGTTCCATACACAAAAGAACAAATTGACAATGCAGCTGTTGACCTTGTTTCACAAGCCAACCCTGACTCTGATGGAGCAGAAGATGTAGAAGCTCGCTATCCAAAAGCTGTTGTCCGGGATTTTGATGGCAAACCTGAAACACTCACTGAAATGGATGCTCTCATTGCTTATTTGCAAGTGCTTGGCACCTTGGTTGATTTTTCAACCTATGATGCAAAAGCCAATTTGAGATAGGAGGTCTCATTATGGAAACTTACACCGCGATGCGGACCTTTGCTGATAGTTGGGGCTTGCTGTACATGGTTTTGATTTTTCTGGGCGTTTGTGTTTTTGCCTTTCGCCCAGGATCAAAAAAGATTTACGACGAACAAGCTCGTATCCCCCTCAATGAGGAGACAATAAAAAATGACTAAAAGACCTATTGATGAAATTACAGGCACTGAGACAACTGGCCATGAGTGGGACGGTATTCGTGAACTTGATACTCCTATGCCACGGTGGTGGTTGATCACCTTTTACCTGACAATTGCATGGTCAATTGTTTATTGCGTGCTTTACCCAGCTATTCCACTGATTAACACCAATACGCAAGGGACTTTAGGCTACTCTTCTCGCGGAGAACTGACTAAATCTTTGGAAAAAGCTCGTGAAGCTCAAACAGGTCTGCGTGAAAAGATCAAGAGCAGTTCACTCGCTGCCATTATTGCTGACCCACAACTTTTTTCATTTGCCAAAGCTGGTGGTAAAGCCGCTTTTAAAGTTAATTGTGTTCAGTGTCATGGCTCTGGTGCTGAAGGGTCTGTTGGTAACCCAAACCTAAATGATGATGATTGGTTGTGGGGTGGCAAACTCGAAGATATTCACCTGACCATTAAACATGGTGCTCGTTATGAGCAAGATGACGACACACGTCTATCTGACATGCCAGCCTTTGGTAAAGATGAATTGCTGGACAAAACCCAAATTGAGCAAGTGGCTGATTATGTCCTCTCTTTAAGTAAGGGAAGTGCTGATGCTTCTAGTAGTGGTGCTAAAATTTTTGCTGAGCAATGTGCCTCTTGCCATGGTGAGACCGGTGCTGGTGATCGCTCTGTAGGCGCGCCTGCACTCAATGACCAAATTTGGCTTTATGGTGGTGACAAGAAAACAGTTATAGAGAGTATTCATAATTCTCGAAAAGCTGTGATGCCTGCGTGGGCACATCGTCTTGATGTTGAGACCATTAAACAATTGGCCATCTATGTTCACTCCCTTGGGGGTGGAGAGAAGTAGGTGTGGAGTTGGCGCTACAGGCCCCCCATGACCTTGTAGTTCCCTTTGCACCTACTTCACCCAAACTTCGATCATAAAAATAGAAGGGGGAGACTTAAATTATTTAAGCTTTTCCCTTCTTATAAAAAAGAAGCTTCATAAAAGGTGATTTTTGAATGACCAAACCCACACAGATTGAACAATTTAATGTTCAGGCTGTTAACAAAGGCGGTGCAAAAAAATTATTCGCCGCTACAAAAAAAATCTACCCGAAACGGGTAGAAGGAAAATTCCGCCAACTGAAATGGTTGATCATGACTGTTACTTTGGCGATTTACTACATTACCCCTTGGCTACGTTGGGACCGAGGAGAATTTGCGCCAGACCAGGCCGTATTGGTTGACCTTGCAAACCGTCGTTTTTATTTTTTCTTCATTGAAATTTGGCCACAAGAATTTTTTTATGTGGCTGGCTTGCTCATTATGGCAGGCATCGGCTTGTTTTTAATCACCTCTGTTTGGGGACGTGCATGGTGCGGTTACACATGCCCACAAACAGTTTGGGTCGATTTGTTTTTGGTGATTGAACGCGCCATTGAAGGTGATCGAAATGCGCGGATTAAGCTTGATAAAGCACCAATGAGTTTCACCAAATTACGATTGAAAGCCACCAAACATTTTGTTTGGCTTTTGGTTGCAATATCAACTGGTGGTGCCTGGATTTTCTATTTTGCTGATGCGCCTTCCCTTTTTGTTAGCTTCTTTAAGTTTGAAGCACCTTTTGTTGCTTATTCAACAGTTGGTATTTTAACAGCTACCACTTATATTTTTGGTGGTTTCATGAGGGAGCAAGTTTGCACCTATATGTGCCCCTGGCCTCGCATTCAAGCAGCCATGCTTGATGAAGAAAGCCTTGTTGTTACCTATAATGATTACCGCGGTGAACCTCGTACTGCGCATCGTAAAAAACATGCAAATGATGATGCTCCGCAAGTGCCCATGGGTGATTGTATCGATTGCAATAAATGTGTGGTGGTTTGCCCTATGGGTATTGATATACGTGATGGCCAACAGCTTGAGTGCATCACATGTGCCCTTTGTATTGATGCATGTGATAGCGTGATGGAAAAGGTTGGGAAACCAACGGGACTTATTTCTTATGCCACTTTGAAAGAATATAACGACGCGGCAGCGGGCAAACCGGTTGAAAATTCAGTGCCGATTTTGTTTCGCCCAAGAACCCTCATTTATTCCGCTATTTGGTGTCTTGTTGGTTTGAGCATGCTTTTTGTTCTTGCTACTCGTAGCCGGCTTGACGTGAATGTTCTGCATGACCGCAACCCATTGATTGTCAAACTTTCTGATGGCTCTATTCGCAATGGCTACACTGTTAAAATTCTTAATATGGAGCCAAAGAGACATACTGCGTTTTTCTCATTTAAAGGCTTGCCCAAGGGATATATGCGGATTGAACAAGAAGGGGCAAAATTAATTAAAAATGGTGAACGCTATCAATTAACATTGGAGCCGGATGTTTTACGCGAATTAAAAATTTACGTGACTATGCCTCGTTCATTTTTACCACAATCGGACCAATCTTTTAAATTTGTTGCCGAAATTCCGGCAAGTGAAGAACACCATGAAACTCCTGCTAAGTTTCATGTAAAGAAATATTAGGGCCAAAATATTAAGACCTGAGCCCGCTATTTTCAGGAGTTTCGTTATGACTGATCAAACTGATTTGCAAGATCAACCTAAATTTACTGGTAAGCATATGCTCATTGTAATGCTCTGTTTTTTTGGGGTCATCATCACTGTTAACCTCACAATGGCTACTTTGGCGACAAAGAGCTGGACGGGGCTTGTTGTTAAAAACGGGTATATTGCCAGCCAGCATTTCAACGAGAATAAAAAAGCCCATGAAGAGTTGGTGGCAGCTGGATGGCGAAGTGAGCTTGAATATAATGACGGCACCTTCATTTTATCATTAAAGAAAAACGCAACAGCTCTTTCTAATTGTGAAGTCGCAGGTCTATTAAGTCGGCCTGTCCATGAGAATGATAATCAACATCTCACCTTTCACTATAAAGCTAATCCCGTAAACCAAAGGGTAGGGAAATATTTTGTCCATACTGCTTTGAAAACCGGCCGGTGGCATTTGAGTGTTCAGGCTCTTTGCACCTCTCCACAAAGTGAGACGACTTCAGGTGATGATAAAGTTTATAAATTTATTCAAACTTATAAATTTCTTGCACCTTAACTCAATCCTATTGAATAGGCATTCCCCAGACTAAAAGGTAAATGCTATGGCACTTATTACAGATCATAAATTTCACCCTCTTCCTAACGGGCCGTCTGCTTTAACTCAAGAGAAGACAACTTCGGAGCATTTTGAAGTGAAGAAAGATATTTCTTTATTTCAAAAAACGCTTGAAGATGGACGTGTTGGGCTAGATTTGATCGTCTCTAATTTGAACTGTGCTGGTTGTATGTCCAAGATTGAAAAACATTTCTCTCAAGACCCAACACTTACTAAGGTGCGTGTCAATTTGAGCCAGAAAATCGTTCGTTTTGAATGGCTTGCTGGCGCTACAACAGCCAATGATGTTTTTGATGATTTAACTGGCCTTGGCTTTAAGGCTTCCCCCTTGTTGAACAATGAGGACGCCGTAAAAGCTGAAAATTCTGAAATGCGACATCTGCTTTGGTGTCTTGGTGTTGCTGGGTTTGCAGCCGCAAATGTGATGCTTCTTTCCGTTTCTGTTTGGTCTGGTGCCACTGGTGCTACGCGAGATTTATTTCATTGGCTTTCTGCTTTGATTGCTTTGCCGGCCATTGGCTTTGCTGGGCGCCCTTTTTTCAACTCTGCTCTACTTGCCTTGCGTGCTGGTCATTTGAATATGGATGTTCCTATTTCTTTGGCTGTTATTTTGGCGACAGGTCTTAGTTTATTTGAAACAGCTAATCATGGTGAACACGCGTTCTTTGATGCGGCTCTCACTCTTTTATTCTTTCTACTCATTGGCCGAACTCTTGACCGGTTAATGAAAGACCAGGCGTTTTCAGGTGTGCGTCAATTACTGGCGTTTAAAAGTTCTGTTGCTCAAATCATTGCTGACGACGGCACGCAAAAAACAGTTCCTATTTCTGAAATAGAAGTTGGGATGAAAGTTTTGGTTTTACCTGGAGAAACCATTCCTGTTGATGGAGAGATTCTTGTTGGTAAAAGTGACATTGATTGGTCTTTGGTGAACGGGGAAGCCATTCCTAAAAAGGCACAAGTTAACGACAGAGTTTATTCTGGTCTTGTTAATTTATCTGGCCCGTTAGAAATTAAAACCACAGCTGTTGGAGAGACAACACTTCTTTCTGAAATCATTCGGTTGATGGAGCAAGCAAGCGAACGCGCGCCGCACTACAGGAAATTAGCAGATCGCGCTGCAGCGATTTATGCGCCGCTTGTTCATTTAATTGCACTTTTCACATTAGCGGGATGGATGCTTTATGGCATGCCATGGCAAGGCGCCCTTTATACTGCAATTTCAGTTCTTATTATCACTTGTCCTTGTGCGCTTGGGCTTGCGGTTCCGGTTGTGCAAGTTGTTGCCAGTTCCATTGCTCACAAGCATGGACTTTTAATGAAAGATGGATCTGCTTTGGAAAAACTCAGCGAAGTTGACACTGTGGTTTTTGATAAAACTGGAACATTGACTTTATCGAAATTGAATTTATCTGGCACTTATTTTGCCGCAGAGGACTTATTTGCAAAGGCTTCACAATTGGCAAAAAATAGCCTGCACCCTCTATCAAAAGCTCTTGTTCAGGCTTATCAAGACAGTTCCGCTTCAAATGCAGCTCAGCTTTCTGAAACGTTAGTAGATGTTGAAGAGCACCCTGGATTAGGCCTTCGAGCGACAGTTGAGGGAGGAGAACTTCGCCTTGGATCTTTTGATTGGTGTGAAATAGACCCATCTTATGAAAAATTTGATGAAGTGAATGTCATGCTTTGGGCGTCTTATACTGTTCAAGGTGAGACACCACTTGTTGCGCTTTACACTTTTGAAGATGAATTGCGCCCAGGAGCAATGGGACTTATTCGCACTTTGAAGGCGAAAAACATTGATGTTCAATTGTTGTCTGGTGATCGCCACGAGGCGGTTGAGCGCATGGCTCAATGTTTGAACATCGACCATTTTCAAGCTGAAATGAAGCCTGATGAGAAATGTCATTATATTGAAGAGTTAGGCAAAAATGGTGCTAAGGTTCTCATGGTCGGTGATGGCATTAATGATGGGCCGTCTTTAAAAGCAGCTTTCACATCTCTTTCACCTTCAAGCGCGAGTGACGTTGCCCAAGTCACAGCAAGTTTTGTTCTTATGAATGACAGCTTGAAATCCATCATAGGGCTTTTTCAATTGTCTAAAGCTTCAAAAGCTCTCATTTATCAAAATTTTGCTCTTGCTTTAGTTTATAACCTCATTGCTGTTCCAATTGCTGTCTTTGGTTTTGCAACGCCTATTGTCGCAGCTCTAGCCATGTCTCTTTCATCTATGATTGTGACATTAAATGCGCTAAGATTGCATTGGCTAGCATCTGCTTATCAGTGGCAAGATCAGGTCAGAGAGGATTAATCTTATAAAGGTGGACCTTCGATGAGTAATTTATTATTCCTGATTCCCATTGCACTTGGGCTTGGTTTTTTAGGTCTACTTGGCTTCTTGTGGGCTTTGAAAACTAATCAATTTGAAGATTTGGATGGCTCGGCTCATCGAATATTGGATGATGATGACAAGCCTTTGAACTAAATTATTCAAGATTTCACTGCATAAGTTTCTTAGAGCTACGCCCGAACCTTTAGTTGTTCATTCTCTATTGGAGAGACTTTCCATTTTAGCAGAATCTCTTTTAGTTGGTCTTGCTCAAACGGTTTTGCAAGATGATCATCCATTCCAGCTTTAATGCATTTCTCTTTGTCTTCTGGAAATGCATTTGCTGTGAGCGCGATGATTGGCACCTGTTTTGAAATCGACTTTTCATTCTTTTCTAAATATTCTCGCACCGCTTTTGTTGCGGCAAAGCCGTCCATTTCTGGCATGTGGATATCCATTAAAATATAGTCAATTGACCTTTCAGCCTCGTTGTAATCTTTAATCATTTCTACAGCAGCTTCTCCATTTTTCACATGAAGCACTTCAACACCAAGTTTTGCGAGAATTGTTCTTGCTAGCAGTGCGTTTATTTCATTATCTTCAGCAAGAAGAATGGTGTTTTTCTGAGAATTATGAATTCCGTTTTTCTCTTCTCTCCTCTTTGATCGTTCAGACCTATTTTTGCTTGTATTTTTAAACACATAATCAGCATTAATTCGCGCAAAGAGTGAGATGGGCCTTACTGGTCTTGTGAGGTAAGCATTCACCCCTTGTTCTTGAAGAATAGAAAAACCACCTCGCTCAGAAACGTCCATAACAACTATGATTTTAGGTGCTAGATCTTTAGCTTGTTTTTCGAGTTGCTCTTTTAATTCGCTTGATAATTTTTTATAAATTGAATTGGCTGTTTTGGTATCGATAATCATTGTATCAAACGGTTGACCAGACTTGCCGGCTCGGACAATTTTCTTGTGTGCATTTTGCGGTTTGCAAAACTCTGCAACAAGACCTGCAGCTCTTAGAGTTTTAATGATTGTTTTCATCTCGATGTCTAACTCACCTACGAGCAAGACATTATGAGGATCTTCCGGTAATTGATATGACTGATAAATGTGACTTGGATTTTCAGAGCGCTTTAATTCAATTTCAATGTGAAATTCTGAACCTGGATTTTGAAAGTTATCTACTTGCTCAGATGAGATTGCTATAGAGCCATTCATTTTTTCAACAATACGTTTCGTGATTGCCAAACCTAACCCTGTTCCGCCGAAGCGACGCGCATGTGAGCTATCGGCTTGCTCAAAATCTCCGAAAACTTTTTTCTGTGCAGCTTTGGTTAGCCCAATGCCGGTATCTTTGACATTGATCTTAATTTTTTGTGTTTTCGCTGTGTTTGGTTTTTGAAAAAACTGATCGCTTTTATCTTTTTTATCTGCGTCTAGAATTTCAATTGTTACACCGCCAGTTTCAGTGAACTTGATGGCATTGCCAATGAGGTTGGTTAGAATTTGACGTATCCTGACTTCATCGCCGATCAGAGTTTCTTGCACTGTTGGGTCGATATACCATGCCAATTGTAATTTTTTATCATGTGCGCGCGGGGCTAAAAGCTCAACAACCGATTGCGCAATTTCTCTTAAATCAATGGGTTGTTCTTCTAAATCCAACTTACCGGCTTCAATTTTTGAGAAGTCTAAAATTTGATCGATCAAAGACAGTAAGCTTTTGGCAGAACAATTAATCGCACGCGCATAAGTTTTTTGCTCAGCTGATAGTTGTGTATCCATCATCAGGCTGGTCATGCCGAGAATACCGTTCATAGGTGTTCTAATTTCATGGCTCATCGTGGCCAAAAACTGCCCCTTGGCTGAATTCGCTCGAAGCGCTTGATCTCGTGCTTCTTGCAGTTCATCTTCAGCTTGTTTTTGATCCGTAATATCTCTACCGATGGATTGAATTTCGATGATGTTTAACGCATTATCGCGAATGGCAAATTCTTCCCATTCAAACCATCTTAGACCATGGGTTGTTGCGATGCGCTGCGTATAATTTCTCCGCCCTTGGCCCAATTCAAATTCTGCAGACGGCGTTTTATCGCCATCAATGATCTTAGGGTTAAATTTTTGCCCATTTTCAACTTCGAATTGCGAGCCGAATTGTCTGTTGAAGGCACTATTCGTGAAAGTTAAGGTGCCATCAGTATCTTTTCTTATAATGATATCATTTTGGCAATCTAATAAATCTCTGTAGCGAGACTCACTGTCTCGTAATTCCCACTGCACATCACTGAATTGTTCAACTTGCTCGCTTAATTCATCTACAATATGGTCTGCCGAAATCGATTTTGTTTTCGAGACTGTTAGATAAAAAACACTCCAACTTGTGGCCATCATCATTAAAATAGCTGCGAATGAAACACCTGTCCAAAATGGATTAACTGTCATGACTAGAAGTGCTATTGAAATTAAAAATGTAAGAAGCGAGAAGACAAGAGCTAATACTGCACCTGCAGCTATGAGATTTTTCGCAGTTATACCTTTAAAGAATTTTTGATAGTCGGTTATTTTTTGAGCTTGTTTTAAATGGGATTTAGCTTCTTTTAACAAGGGAGTTATTGCTTTTGGCTGACTAATCAAAGCAGTTTCTTCATGTGTAATAAAACTAACCTGCTTCGACGCAGCTTCATTTCTGTGCGATCTGCGATTGACTTCTTCATACTTGTAATCAAATTCAAAATCATATTGTTCACCTGCACAACAATCTTGATTTATTGCTAATTCCACATCAGAAATATGAAGACTTTCTGCTGCGTGATTGATTACTGATCTCTCTAATGAATTTGGGATTTTATATTTCACAAATGAACTCAATATTGATTAACTGCCGCACGTAAACATGTTTTAAGCAAACACATTCTATTAACGCGAGTTATTATCGCAAAACCGGTGCCCACTTTAGAGCACTCCTGATGCTCACACAGCATCGGTCTTTTACACTTCAGATGCCCACACAGCATATGTCTTTTGTACTTCAGATGCCCACACAGCATCCGTTTTTGCGCAACACGCTGTAGACCAGTTAATCAGAATTGATTTGAGAAAGGCTTAGGATAACAATTCAAATTTTATCTAAGTCGACAAAAAGCCCTTAAATAGCTTTAAAATCTAGCAATTTCAGTGTTTTGGACCTGTTTTGCTTGGAGATCTTCCTTTTTGTTACCTCTATAAGATAAAGCTTCGGCGATATGAGCACGATTAACGCGTTCGCAATTCTCCAGGTCTGCTAGTGTTCTTGCTACTCTTAACGCTTTGTGAAAGCCCCTGGCAGATAGATTTAATTTTAAAGCTGCTTCTTTTAATAGTTTTTTACCCAATTCATCAGGCGCTGCGATTTGTTCTAACAAAGCTGCAGAACAAGTAGCGTTTAGCATTTCTGGGCTGGCATTTAATTTTTCAAACCGGTGTCGCTGAATTTGGCGGGCTGATATGATCCGTTTGCGAATTTCAGAACTGCTCTCAACGGGGCTTTCATCAAGCAAATCAAGCGCCGTGACCGCTGGGACTTCGATTTGTAAATCTATTCTATCAAGTAAGGGACCTGAAATTCTAGATTGATATCGCTCCGCACAATTCCGTCCCTTAGAGCAGGCATAGCCAGGCTCAAAAGCTTTGCCGCAACGGCAGGGGTTCATGGCTGCGATGAGTTGAATTTTCGACGGATAAGTAATGCGGTGGTTCGCTCTTGCAATTGAAGTTTCCCCAGATTCTAGCGGTTGCCTTAAACTATCTAGAACCTGAGCTGAAAATTCAGGCAATTCATCTAGAAACAACACACCATGGTGAGCAAGAGCAACCTCACCAGGTTTTGGTTTACTGCCGCCGCCGACCAAGGCGGCCATGGTGGCTGAATGATGGGGTGCTCTGAAAGGGCGAGCTTGTTTTAACTCTCCACCACTTAATTCACCAGCCAAGCTTTGGATCATAGACACTTCAAGCATTTCTTCAGGTGATAGAGGCGGCAAGATTGTCGGAAGTCTAGAGGCCAGCATGGTTTTACCAGCACCAGGCGGACCTGACATTAACAAATTATGACCTCCTGCGGCGGCAATTTCCAAACAACGTTTTGCTCCTTCTTGCCCTTTAATATCTGACATATCGGGCTTATTATCATCTGAGACAGGAGAGCTGCTTATTTTGGGTTTCGGTGGACTGAGAACTTGCGTTCCTTTAAAATGGTTTACTAAATTCAGTAAATGGTTTGGGGCTAAAATATCCATATCTTCAGCCGCCCAGGCGGCCTCAGGCCCGCAAACACCAGGGCAAATAAGGCCAAGGTTCAATCGGTTTGCACTTATTGAAGCAGGCAGGGCCCCAACAACAGAACTAATACCGCCATCTAAGGCGAGTTCTCCTAAAACCATATATTTAGAAAGAGGTTCTTTTGAAATGGCGTCAGTTGCTGCCATCAACCCAAGTACAATCGGCAGATCATAATGTGAGCCATATTTAGGTACATCAGCTGGAGCTAGATTTACCGTTATTCGCTTTGGGGGTAGGCCGAGCCCCAGAGCATTTAAGGCAGCTCTAACACGCTCTCTACTTTCTGCAACGGCCTTGTCAGGCAGACCAACAATATTGAACGCCGGCAGCCCAGAGGTGACTTGCACTTGAACATCTATCGGTTTTGCTTCAACTCCGATAAATGCAACTGTTTTGACTTCAGCGTACATGTTGCTCCCCCTGTTACCTTGTAACTTTGATCTACAATTTTAGCGATTTAAACCTGCTTAATAATCCCAGGATTGATAAATCTCTCTTTCATTTTTTAAATCTTGAAAGAGCCAGACCATTCGATCTAAAAACCAGCTTTTTCCAATCATTGTGACGATGGTGCCTGTGACCGTGGGCCAAATGGCCAAATTAATTAATCCCCAAATTGCGAGCAAAAACCCTGCAAATGTGATGATATTTAATAGTCTAATGGCTCGATGATGATGAGCTGGAATTTGCTCTTTTGGATGCTGTAACCAGACCCGCTCCCCTAACACCGCTTTAGAGGCCCAATGATTTGTCGTTTTTGGTTTTTGAAAAACTCGTGGGTTGAACCAAATCCATAAAATAACAATAAAAACTGGAATGAGTGAGTAGATGCCAATCCATTCTCTCGACCAAACAGCAATGGCTAATAACGGAAGACAGGAATATCTTGTCCAAACGCTCCAAGGGTTGGCGTGCCGTGCCCAAACATCATCGGACATAGAAAAAGCTTTTTCGAGGATTGATTTATCTGTCATATCACACAAGCTGCTTAGAGCTTCTCCTAAATTTTCTTTGGTAGTAAGCTAATATAAACTTAAAATATTATCAAGAACAAAACAGGAACATAATGTTTATTAAATAGAGTATCTTCTAAAAATTATGACTATGAAAATTACAAAGGCAGCTATTGTAAATTATTTGAGATAAGTTCTAACTATCTTTGCCATATCTAAAATGCCCGCGAATTTGGTAACTGAAAAGATCATCATCTAATTTCGGGCCAAGGCCAATGTTATGAATGATCATCGGATTGCCTGATATGCCAATTTTATCTGACACAATGGCGATATGGTCTTTTGAGGCGATGGCTTCTTTTAGATAAAAGGTGACTATATCGCCTGGTTTATAATCTTTTGGATTATTGCTCACTGGTAAAGACTTGCCATATCGTTTGAAAAATTTTTCGAGCACTTTGACGCGGCGATGAGCAATGTTAGCGTCGCCCCCCATTTTTTCATGGACATCTTTTTGCAAATCAATACCGACAGACCGGTAAGCTCTGATGACCACATCTGTGCAGACACCAAAGTGAGCCGGCACATCCCCATTTGGATATGGAATTTTATAATATTTCGGATTGTAGATGACGAGGTGCTTTGTTCTCTCTAATGCGGCTTTGGCGAGGCGTTGTTGAAGAGATTTTTTTTCTTCCTTGTTATTTTGAACAAGGGTGATTTTTGACTTATCTTCGGCTTCTGACTTTGCTTCAGAGTTTAGAAAAACAAACGCACCTGCGAAAATGAAGACAGCGCAAAGACTTAATGCATAGCTCCAATGGCTCACATGAATTTTAGTATTTAATCTCTTTTTTATTCGCTTTGTCATTTTCTCTCCTCACCCCCAACTTGCATTAAAAAACAGTCTTTCAATAATGAAAGCATAGGGGTTACCTCTTTATTGCTGCCCTCAATTCGCAGCATAATTTATTAGGCTTTAAAGGCAAGAGAATGACGAAGGAAAGGATAAAACTTTCATTTAAGGGAAGGGGCTATTGCAAATCTTTTAAGATGCCATGAGAGACTTTTTTTGTTCTGGTTTTTGAATCAATTCTTCAATGGCAGTATATAGCTCTACACCGCGGATGGGTTTCGAGACATAGCCATCGACACCAGCTTTGAAATATTCTTTAACCTGATCTTCAAGGGCATTTGCCGTGAGGGCAATAATCGGCAATGCTCTTTGGCCCTTGCTTTCCCACATTTTGTGTAACTCTTTTGTAGCTGTAATGCCATCCATAACGGGCATCATGATGTCCATTAAAACAAGGTCATAATTATTATTCAAACCGCTATGAACAGCATCTCCTTGCTTTAAGATGTTTATCGCTTTTTGTCCGTTGGTCACACACTCATAAGTCATTCCAAATTGATCAAGATAAGTTTTAATCAGCATTTGGTTTAAAGGATTATCTTCTACGATTAAGACGTGACCGTTTAACAATTGCTCAGCTTCATCTTCAACAGTTTCGCTGTTGCTTGCTGTTTCTTGTTCTTCAATAAGGTCTGATTGGAATGTGAACCAGAACGAGCTACCAATGTCTTTTTGGCTTTTATAGTTTAGGTCGCCGCCCATATGTTTTGCTAATGTGCGTGATATATACAACCCTAAGCCACTGCCGCCAAATTTGGTTTGAATGGTGCTGTTTGCTTGGCAAAACGGTGTAAAGATGTTCTCTTGCTCGGTCTTACTTATACCAATGCCCGTATCTGATAATTCAACACGAATGAAATGATGCTGTTCACCAGTGCTTTCATCATTCTTCATCGATGATGAAACTTTTAGTTTTAGGCTGCCGTTTTCGGTGAATTTTAAGGCGTTATTCGCGAGGTTATTTATGATCTGACTGAGACGAACTTGATCACCTTTGATCATTTTTGGACACGCCTCGTCAAGTTGGCATGAAAAGCTTAACCCCTTGTCTAAGGCACGCATTTTAATTGAACTTGTTAATGTTTCTAAAAACTCGCTTAAATTAAAAATTTCGTCTTCTAATTCTACATGACCTGCTTCTAGACGAGCGAAATTTAGAATGTCTGTTGTTAAAGTTGATAGGTTTTTTGCAGCCAATTGCAATGTTTGAGCGTAGTGATGCTGATTGGTGTTTAATTCAGTTGTTTGAAGCAGCTCAACCATCGTCATGATCGCGCCGATGGGCGTTCTGATTTCGTGGCTAACAGTTGCTAAGAGTTCAGCATTGGCTTGTTCGCGCTCTTCGAGTTCAATGAGCTGCTGTTTAAGCGCTCTATTTTCCTCGGCCAACCCCTTTTGATCAATTGTGACTTCTTGTTGTGCTGTTTGCCCTAAATGATTTTCAGGATGGTGGTTTTCTTTGTCTGTCGCTGACATGACCTAAAACGCCTTATACTCTAACCTAGAAATTTAAGTGAATAAATTTCTCATTGCCCCAATCCCTCCCTCGGGATTTTTATTTTTTGAACGCACACTTAAATCACGCGTTCAACATACGGGGATTACACTAAAGAGAAGGTGTTAAAGTCAGCTTTAAAAATGAAGATTTTGTTCACGAATGACTATCATGGTAAATAATGGCTTAACGTCCCTGGCCCCTTTAGTGCGGCTTTGTAAATTTCTTTAGGTGAGACATTTTTCATGCGTAAATCAAAAAGGCTTGGGTGCCCCTTTGACTTTGCTAATTTTCCATCTTGAAACAGCACCAAATCATGATGATGATAAATTGGCTGATCAAGGTCTAGATTTATTTGTAAAATACGGTGAATGTCTGTTGAAGCTTCTAGATCTTTACCGCGGCAGATGTGTGTAACGCCGAGATTATGATCATCGATGACAACAGAGAGATGGTAGCTTGTAGGCGTGTCTTTTCTTTTTAATATGACATCTCCCCAGCGCTCGGCATTACAGTGGATTAACACCCCCTTACCTTGCTCATTTATAGTTTGATAAGTCAGGCTATTTTCAGCATTACTGCTTTTAGCCCTTTCTATCGCTTTATCCATGTGCAACCTAAGTGAGTATGGTTCACCAGATTTTATACGCTCGATCGCTTTTGCTCTTGGGTAGTCTTTATATATTGATGGGTAAAGTGGTGCACCATCTGGGTCTCTAGTACTGTTCCTCTTATCTTTTAAAGCCTTTTTGATTTCTGATCGACTGGCAAAGCATGGATATAACAAATCCATCTGATTTAATCGTTTAATGGCGCCTTCATAGTCTTCAAAATTGTTTGACTGATATATTACGGGCTCTTTCCAAGTTAGCCCCAGCCAATGGAGATCTCGTATAATGGCTGCTTTTAAAGTGTCTTCAGATCTTATTTGATCTATGTCTTCAATGCGAAGATAAAACTCCCCCTTGAACTTTTTAGCCAATTCGAACGTTTTTATTGCTGAATAGGCATGGCCTAGATGTAGTAAGCCATTGGGACTAGGGGCAAATCGGAAAATTGGTTGTTTGTCTATTGACACTGCTCTGTTGACCTTTGGGGCTTGTAATGATACAAGACTGCAGAGTTTTCGCCGCTCTTGCATTTTTTAATGCTGGGCGGCTTTGCTTTTCGCAGCTTTACTTTTGCTCTTAACCTAAGCTCTCTATCAATAACTAATTGTTTTTATTGACTTTTACTATTAGAGCCCGGTTTTTCAGACCAATGCAAAGTTTTTGCGTTTTTTCTAATAGATTGATATAACGAGGATTAGCCCTCATGGCCAATACTAAATCGGCTAAGAAAGCCATTCGTAAAATTGCCCGCAAGACGGCAATTAATAAAAACCGCCGCAGCCGCATGCGTACTTTTATTCGCCAAGTTGAAGAAGCTATCTCAGCTGGTGATCAAGCCGTTGCTCAACAAGCTCTTGTTGCAGCTCAGCCAGAAATTATGCGTAGTGCTCAAAAAGGCATCCTGCATAAAAATAGCGCTTCACGTAAAATTTCACGTCTTTCTGCTCGTATTAAAGCCCTTAGTGCTTAATTTTAGCTGATAGACTTTTATTTTTCATTGCAGCGCTTATCTGTTGCAATTTAGAAACACCTAGATTTGTCTGGGTGTTTTTTTTTAGCCTTTTTTTGAGCTTTCAGTTCAAGATTTTTCCTAGATTCAATATGTTATTAAGAGGCCACAATTTCACACTTGATTACTCAAATACCACCTCTTTTTTTTAGAAAAAAAATAATTGTGTTTTTTTTGATGCAGGTCTTGACTTGATTCGCAAAAAGCCCTCCTCACAGATTCGTAAAAAAACTATTAATTCCCAATAAGTTGGTTAATGAATAGCCTTAATGTGTCCTTTGAATGGCTAATTTTACAAGCGCGCACTTGACCTAAAATCGCAAATTTGAAGCCCAAGTCTGACTTGCAAGGTCATTTAGGACTGTGTATAGTCTTGAAAATAGAGGGACGGCATAGACCACTCACCTAGTATTCTAACTGTAAACCTAGCGTAAATGACAGACTAACCACGCTCAAACCAAATTGAGCGAACGAATTCCTTTTGTCTTTATGCTGCTTATAATTAATCATTACTAGGACTACGAGTGTAATAGGGAAGAAAAACAGCTTGCATCGACAGAATTGATCGATTTTTTTGTTTTTTCAACTACATCAACCATTGCTACGTACTCTCTTAGTACAAAAAGAGTTTATCTCCTTATTTTAGTCCGAGTTTTGGATTTTAAAAATGTATGAGATGAATATTTATAATTACTAAAGATGGTAAACCAGGAAGGAGATCATCAACATTTTAGTCAAGAACTTTCAATGACAATAGAAGCGAATAAGGCCTTTCATTTTAAATAGGTGCTTTATTGCTTTTAGAGTTTGAAACTTTGTCTTGAAATTTTATCAAGGCTTTTGACGTTTAAATAAATTGCTCAATCTTAAAAATAATTGCATCTTGCAGGCTTCTTAAAATAATGGGATTTGGAACCTCAAGCCCATGAGTATTTGCTTTTTACATGAGTATTTAGCTTTTTATAAGCAAGACTCCTAAGAAGCAGTTCTTAAAACACTAGATATGCAACCTATTTTAGTGTGGTTTTAATTTTAAGAGTTGGTGGGGGCTTAAGTAGGGCAAATTTTTTAAAGGCCAAAATTTTGAAGGTGATTTACATAGCAGTTGATTTACATAATTGAACAACCTTAAAGATCGTTTTTTTTGCATAATCGGTTTTCAGTAGGGGGGGCAGCGATTTTTGATTTCAACTGACAAAATCACAATCATTATCAATTTTGAGCTCACAGTTTTGACTTAATCTTAGGCGTTCAAACCTAATAAGTCATAAGAGGGTTATTTTAATAAAATTGCGGAAGGGGGGAAACTTATCTGAATAGAAAGGCTGGCTTTGCCAATCCTTTTAAAATCATCAAATTTTTAGAATTTTATAAATAGAGACTTTTTATAATAGAAACTTTGATGAGCATTAACTTAAATGAAAAGTGAAAACTTCTATTTTAAGTTATTTTCAATGCTTTGATTAGTGATCTTTCACTCATGCTTAGTTGCAACTTATAGCGGACTTGCAACTTAGAGCGTACTTGGCAACTTGCTTTATGAATGAAGGTTCTATCATCCATAAGACTCTAAAATTTATAAAATTTTGAGTTTTAAGTCGGTTTATCCATTTTATTTAACTGTGATGAGTTAAAATAGTGTTAACCATTGTCGGGACGTAAAACTTAATATCGACGACTTAGGGAATGAGATTTTATTATAGGCGGGACCTATTTTTTAAGCTCAACAAATTTGTGACTACTCTTTAAAAGTGGGCATATTTTTCTTACTTAAAATCATTCCTTAAAACTCTGAAACATTGTAATTTTATTAGCAATTTTGCAGCGTGGTTTAATACTGCATGCGGTCTAATAAAGTTTGGAGCTAGGTAAGAATTAAAATTAATTGATAGAGAATTCATGCAATTTTTGAATTTCATATTTATTAGTTTAAAACCTAAATCTTTTGCGGTGTTTTTAAAAATTATGCTCTGATTTTATAAGGCTTTTCTAATTCAATTTAATCACTTCGTTTGTTAATTTCTTAAACTTGGCAAACGAAAGAGGATCTATATCTGGATTGAACTGGCTAACACCACTCATTTACGGAGTTCATATCAAAGCACTCATGCTTACTTCATTGCGGGCTTACTTGATCTGACAGTTTTGTAAATGGATGTGAGGGTTTAACAGTTTGATACTAGGTGCAACTGAGGGCGTTGTTCATTGCATCTCACCATTCTC
>JAEPQF010000065.1:16269-18961 GCA_017640685.1 Hyphomicrobiales bacterium | reverse complement strand
CATGGCAGCGCCTGGGATGATCGCTAAACAGAAGATTAATTTATAAATTAACTCTGAAATAGTGCTTTCACCAAAGAGGTATGTCCATGCTTTCAGTCCATAGTAGGACCATGCAATCATTGTTGAGAAAGCAAAGAGCACAACTGCAACCGCCAGCACATATGGGAACCAAGAAATATTGGCTGCAAATGCTTTGGATGTAAGAGTTACACCTGCGATTTCTTGCCCGACGACCAGTTCACCAGATATTACAATGACTAGAGCCGTTAATGTGCATACAACCACTGTATCAATAAACGGTTCGAGCAATGCAACAAAGCCTTCTGAAATTGGCTCTCTTGTTTTTACCGCTGAGTGCGCAATAGCTGCAGAGCCCATGCCTGATTCATTTGAGAATGAGGCCCGTTTGAAGCCTTGTAGAATGGCACCGATTGTACCTCCTGCTACACCTTCAGCTGTAAAGGCACCATCAATGATTTGGCCAAATGCCCAGCCAAGCTTATCGATGTTCATCAAAATAATAATAATGGCTGCTAGCATATAGATCATCAGCATGAATGGCACGACTTTAGAAGTCACATTCGCAATGGTGCGAATACCGCCAATGATCACCATACCAACTATAAAGGCAAGGACTGCACCAAAAATCCAACCTGCGCCAGCTAACGGGCCAGCGTCGCCACCAGTTACAGAATATACCTGGCTGAAAGATTGGTTCGCTTGGAACATGTTGCCACCACCCAGCGCACCGAAGATACAGCAGAAAGCGAAAAGAACAGCTAAAACTCGCCCCAGAGCACCCATGCCCATTTCAGCTAAACCTTTTGAAAGGTAATACATGGGGCCACCAGAAACAGAACCATCAGCATGCTCGTTTCTATATTTTACACCCAATGTACATTCAGTGAATTTGGTTGCCATGCCTAATAAACCAGCAAGGATCATCCAAAATGTGGCACCTGCACCACCAATGGTTACCGCAACGGCCACGCCGGCGATGTTACCTAAACCTACAGTGCCAGAAAGCGCGGTTGAAAGCGCTTGGAAATGACTAATTTGTCCTGGATCGTTTGGATTTGTATATTTTCCACGCACAATATCGATAGCGTGACGGAAAGCGAAGACTTGAATAAAACCAAAATAAAGAGTGAAGATTACGGCTGCTAGAATGAGCCAAACTACGATGAGGGGAATTGGAACGCCCCCAATTGGGACTGAGAAGAAAATGACATCTACTACTGCTTTTGCAATTGGCGCTACAAAATCATTAATTTGAGCATCAATTGATTTTCCTGCTGCCTCACTTGCGGCTTCTTGAGCCATAGCCAAGCTTGGCAGTAACGTGACAGCCAACGTGGCCATCACTGCGGCGAATGCCGCATTGATCTTTCGTTTCATGGTGGTTTCTCTCCCGTTTTGTTGATCCCTTATGGTAATGGGGGTTCTCAAGCCCTTGCTGCATATTCTGCATGAAATATGCCGAGACGCCAAATTTTTGAGAGAAATTTTTGCAAATTTAAGGTTTTGTGCGGCTATCGTTCCACAACTTAAGAAAGATTTTGCGCAATAAATGGTATTTTTCGCTGTTATTAGAGAAATTCTAAAGAAAAACAACGGTTTTTCCGTCATTTATCAGCACACGGTGTTCAATATGATATTTCACCGCTTTGGCTAAAACACGGCGTTCAATATCTCGGCCAGCTGCGATTAAGTCTTTTACACTCATGGCATGATTAACCCGCTCGATTTCCTGCTCAATGATTGGGCCTTCATCTAAATCTGGGGTGACATAATGGGCAGTGGCCCCAATGAGTTTTACCCCTCTGTCATGGGCGCGGTGATAAGGTTTTGCTCCTTTAAAGCCTGGTAGGAAAGAGTGATGAATATTGATGATTGAGCCGAAATAATCTTGGCTTAATTTATCAGATAAGATCTGCATGTATCTTGCGAGAACAATGAGCTCTGCGCCATCTTTTACAAAAAGTTCACGTAACTGTTGTTCTTGGCTTTCTTTTGTTTCTTTTGTTATTGGTGCGTAAGTGAAGGGAATGTTGTTTAACTCAGCTATGCGTTCAACATCTTTATGATTTGAAATGATGCGCACAATATCTATTGGAAGTGTTCCAATTCGCCAGCGATAGACCAAATCATTCAAACAATGATCCGTTTTTGAAGCCATGATGACAGTTTTGGTCGGACTGCCAGCTTCATAGAGGCGCCATTCCATTTGATATTTTTCACCTGGTTGCTCAAGTGCTGTCATGATGTCGCTTTTGCACATTTCATTGCTTGTTAGAAATTTCACGCGCATGAAAAAGCGCCCTGTTTGCGGATCACCAAACTGAGAACTCTCTACAATATTACCTCCGATTTCAGCGATGGTGCCAGCAATGCTTGCCACAATACCCGGCGCATCGCAGCACGCCAATGTCAGAATATAGTCTTGCCCCTCAATTTTGCCTTCTTTCAATGACGCCTCCCCACACCGAAGGGATCGTGTGAGTGTGTTTGTTTTCGTCTGCGTCATAAAATTGTCTCCTTAAGGCTTCTTTTTATGTGCTTCAGATTGCCCATGAACAACCGCACTAACCTAAAACTGATACCCACTTTTGGGCGGAATGCTCAAAGTTATTTTTCTCTTTTATAAGGCCATTTTTAAATTTAATTGTGAACAATATTTAATTGGCGCATT
>JAEPQF010000065.1:0-16259 GCA_017640685.1 Hyphomicrobiales bacterium | reverse complement strand
TAGTTATATTATTTACAGAGAGAAATACAAGTCAGCTTCTGTTCATGTTGGCTCGACTAGGTTAAGTTAACCTTCATAAGTTTTTTGAAAGAAATGTTATGCATCCTCTTATGTTTAAAACTCGTACACGGCGTTCGATTAATATTCTTATCTTAGCTCTGATTTTCGTCTCTGCTCTTCTTGGAACGGCAAAGGCTGGCGATATTGCAAAGAGGCATGTGCTTGGTTTTTCACCTGATGGGACACATTTTGCTTTTGAAGAATATGGTGTGCAGGATGGGTCTGGTTTTCCTTATTCAAATATTTTCATCACCAACACGCGAACCAATAGCTGGGTGAAGGGCTCTCCATTTCGCGTTTTGTTAAAAGATGAAAGTGATGCTGATTTAAAAGAGGAAAAGCGTCGTCTTAAGAAGGCACGTGACAAAGCCTTAACTATGGCTGATGCCACTTTAAAGAAATATAATATTAGTGAGCAAGGTGAGCTTTTGGCTCACAACCCTCTTTCTGAAGCAGATAGAGACCCAACAAAAGTGACTGTATTTCCTGGTGCTGATCCCTATTGGCATAAACATAAACTGACCTTTCGTATAACGGACATCCCTCTTCCCACCAAAAGATGCAAAGATTATGGGGATGAGGCCCAAACAGGATATTCCCTTACTGTTGAACCTTTGGGTGAGAAAGAGATTGTATTGCACAAGGATGCGCGCATTCCAACAAGCCGTGGATGCCCAAAACGTTATGCGATTTCAGATATTGTAAAATTTGAGCCTGTTGTGTCTTCTTCAGAAAAGGCAAAAAAGAAAGAAGCCGTTTATATCGTTATTTTACAAATCTTTAGCTATGGTTTTGAAGGTGATGATGGCCGTTACCTGGCTAATTCTTCCTGGTTACCTGTTCAAAATGCGACGAATTAAGAATTATGGCTCACTATTTGACTGTATAGATTATCTTTATGGAGCTGATGCGCGTTAATTGTGCACAAGTCACTTAACTCTCGCGGACTCTATTTTGCTCTTTTCGTTGCTTTGCTATACACAACTTTAGATTTTTATCGATTGAGCTGACTTTATATTTTTTAAAAACAGCTTTTGACTAAATAAGTTCGTTTGCCAAAACTCACGATTTTTCAGAAATGAAGTTTCGGCAAGAAACTGTCTTATTTTTTAAGTATCTTGTTTTTAGCTCTAGACCTTATTTTTAAACTTTGAGGGGAAGTATAATGGCAAATAGTGCAGCCGCAACAGCGGGACATGGTCGCGGTAGAATTGCAGGCTTGGTGCTTGCGATTTTATTTTCAGTTATTTACGGTATTTTCTTATCTGGCGCTTTGATGACAGAGCACATCCAACTTGGTGGTGGCGAGTTGACCGATGATGTCGCCAATACAGCTTATGCCGTTGGTATTTCAGGCTCTATCGCAGCTCTTCTTACCTGGTGGCTCCAAGTTTTGGTGGCTAGCCGGCCGATGTTCTTTCGCTTTGTTTTTGCCTTTTTAACTCTTACAGTTTTGTTTTTGGTTGTTGGCGGCGCTTTGACTTTGGCGCATGAATATTTACCGCTTCCTGGCAAATTTGGGCCAACTTATCAATTTACCGGTGCGCAAGACTTCTACATCTCACTTGTTCAAGGGATTAATGCCTTTACATCTCTGTTTTTAAGCCCCTTACGGCTTTCTATCCTAGGACTTCTCCCAGCTGGTGCGTTATATATTACGATGTTTGGACCTAGAAGAGATTAAATAGGCCAGACCAATCTACAGTTCTTTTAACAAAGCAGCGCATGGTGATATGGGCTGCTTTTTTGTTTTTAGAGGTGTTTTTGGTTCTCAAAATATGTTTTCGCACGAGTTTTCCAGGGCTTACTCTTGACATAAAGAGACAAAAATGAAATTTCCTTAGCCTCAAGATTATCCTTTTATGGAGACTAGTCTCTTGATTTTAGGGGCTAGACCTCATTCCTAAACAAAATAGAGAAAGCACTTACTCATGATCCCTCGCTATTCCCGCAAAGAAATGACTGACATTTGGGAGCCAGCCACAAAGTTCCGCATTTGGTTTGAAATTGAAGCTCATGCTGCTTCTGCAATGGCTGAGTTTGGGACAATCCCTCAAGAATCAGCCGATGTGATTTGGGAAAAAGGTGGGAAAGCTGAATTTAATGTTGAGCGCATTGATGAGATTGAGCGAGAAGTAAAGCATGACGTGATCGCGTTTCTCACTCACTTAGCTGAACATGTTGGAGATGATGCGCGCTTTGTTCACCAGGGACTGACTTCATCTGATGTTCTCGACACTTGCTTTAACGTGCAACTGGTGAAAGCCACTGATCTTTTACTCGCAGACCTTGATGAGTTGCTTGAAGTTCTTGAGCGCCGGGCACGTGAGCACAAAGATACAGTTTGTGTTGGCCGCAGCCATGGTATTCATGCAGAGCCTGTGACCATTGGCCTTAAGATGGCATCTTTTTATGCTGAATTTGATCGCTCGAAGAAGCGCCTGCTTGCAGCACGAGAAGAAATTGCCACTTGTGCCCTTTCTGGTGCTGTTGGCACATTTGCGAATATTGACCCTCGTGTTGAGGTTTATGTGGCTGACAAGCTTGGACTTAAGGCCGAGCCTGTTTCAACCCAGGTGATCCCGCGTGATCGTCATGCGATGTATTTTGCTACACTTGGGGTAATCGCAAGCTCGATTGAGCGGTTAGCTGTTGAAGTGCGTCATTTGCAACGCACCGAAGTTTTAGAAGCTGAAGAGTATTTTTCTCCAGGCCAAAAGGGCTCTTCAGCGATGCCGCATAAACGCAACCCGATTTTAACTGAAAACCTTACTGGTTTGGCGCGCTTGGTACGCGGATATTCAATCCCGGCGATGGAGAATGTTGCGCTTTGGCATGAGAGAGATATTTCGCACTCATCAGTTGAGCGGATGATTGGCCCTGACGCAACTGTGACCCTCGACTTTGCTTTAAAGCGTTTGACCAATGTGATGGATAAGCTTGTTATCTATCCTGAGAACTGTGAGAAAAACCTTAATAAACTTGGTGGTCTTGTGCATTCTCAACGTGTGCTTCTCGCGTTGACGCAAGCTGGTGTTAGCCGCGAGGATAGTTATCGTCTTGTGCAGCGCAATGCCATGAAAGTTTGGCAAGAAGGCAAGGACTTTATGACTGAACTATTGGCTGATGAAGAAGTTCGAGCAGCGCTTAGTGAAGAGACAATCAAAGAAAAGTTTAACCTTGATTACCACACCAAACATGTAAGCACTATTTTTGAGCGTGTGTTTGGCTAGGATTTATTTTACTTGATAGTTTTGAAAGAAATAAAGAAAGGGGGCTTTTTTAGATCCCCTTTTTTCATGTAATTCATCATCTTTAAATCGCTACCAGCTCAACCGTTTCGAAACCTTGCTCACTTTCTTTACGCTTAGCGATTAGTTCTTGAACGGCTTTTTTCGCATCACCTTTGCCTAAGTGGAACTCTGTCATTTCAACATAGTTCCCTGGGTTTTGCCGGCTTTTTCCCTTGGCCATATACATGAGTTGATCTGCTGCTTTGACCAGTTCATCTGGTTCACAGAACACATCTGGCCCGGTTTGGACAACCCCCATTGATACACTTATGCCTAACTTATCTTGCTGTTCTAGAGCACTAAAAATCCGTTTTGCGACTATATCTCTTGCCATTTTTTGCTCTGTATTTGGTAAAATAATGCAGAACTCATCTCCTCCATAGCGACAACCAATATCGACTTCGCGGATGTTTTTTTGTATTACTTGCCCTATAAATTGTAAGATACGATCACCTGCGATATGGCCTTTATTATCGTTGATTTCTTTAAAACCATTCAGGTCAAAATAGATGAGCGTGACCTTGCTACCGATCCTTTGTGCTACTGCAATTTCCCTACGCATTTGTTCATAAAATACACGCTGATTATAAAGGCCGGTGAGCGAATCTTTTGAAGATAATTCTTCTAACTGAGCTGTTCGCTCAGCAATGACTTTTTCAAGCCCTTCTGCATATTCTTTAGTTTCTTTTCTTGCCATTTCAACTTCTGTCACCAGAGTTGCAATGTAAGTGTCAAACACTAACTGCATATCAAACATAAAGAGTTGCTTTAAGGCTTGTTGGAATTCATTAAACCCCTCTTTTGTTTCTTTTTCTCTCATTATCGGAATAATGCAATTATCAACTGCGTTTTCTAATTGCATCATCGCTGAGACATATAGCTTGGGAGACACACCGATGCGGTGATGGACCTTGCCTATTCGCAAACGTTTATCGACATATTCCATGTCATAGAAGCCCCCGAAGAGGTCAAGGATATAGCCACGCATGGAGCTTTTTAATCGCATGAGGGAATGCAAATCACCAATGAGTAGTGAAATTTCAGAATGTTCTAATTGAGTTTTGTAGAAATTTTCGACGATTTGATTGACATGTTGATAGGCGATTTCTTTTGCCTTTGTCAGGCTTTTTTCATGAGCTTTGGAGAAACCCAACATCGCTTTTCTAATCGCAATATCACGCTCTGTGATTTGAATTTGCTGAGCTAAAGTTTGTTTTACTGATAGGCCAGCATTTTGCTGGGTTAGCTCAGCTTCAATTTCTCGTCTATAACTCATTTTATTCGCCCTTGATCACCAGAATATCAAGAGCGAATAAAACATGATTATACTTAATGCTGAGTTACACTTAATTGGTGTGCTGAGTTTAAACTTGCCTAGTGATTTAATTAATTAAGTTGGCGCGGTGCATATCATGGCTTTCAGAATTTTCTTTTTCCTGAACCATTTTGGCAATCATTTCAAACTTCTCTTCATTTGAGTATTTATACATGAATTCAAGAAGTGGAAGTAAGTCATTCTTGATAATTAGATCAGACAGATCAAGGCCACCTTCTTTTAAAGATTTATCTAACTCATTAATAGTTAAGATAATTATCTTTGAAACCTGATCCAAACCAGCATTTTCTGCGTCTTTAGCAAGGTAATATAATGATGCAATTGTTGTCCGTAGCTCAACTTCTTGTTCATCAGTCCATTTCATTTTTTCGCTCACTTTTAATTCTTCAAAACAAGAGCTTGTTTTGAAAGTTAATCGTAATTGAAAGTCCCCTCACTTTTCAGCCTTGATCATATCAGTTTTTTTCATTTCTGCACCTATCAACCTTGATAGGGCGTGCACATATTTACTGTTTTAAGCAATCAAATTTTCTCTTTAAACCAAGTGTATGTAATTAAATATAATCTTGCTGATTATGAAATAAGGTGCCTATGAAACTTGGTGTGATGAGCCGCATTTTGATGGCTTTCACGACGGCCATGGTTCTGTTATTTGCACGGATTTTTATGAAGATGTTCTTGATGTGATAACGAACAGTAGCATGCTGAATATATAAGATATCTGCTATGTCTTGGTCGCTTTTCCCCTCTGACATCCAATGCAAAATCTCGATTTCTCGTGGGGATAGTTGGCAAGGTGCTTCTGTTGGTGGGAGGTAGTTTAGTTTTGAATAGACTTCATGAAATTGAAAGGCCAGAAAATTGAGCTTGGCAAGCATATCTTTATCTGGCTCAGCCCGTTTATAACTACTTGTGATGCCAAATCCTGAAACGTCCATTCCTTCATGCACACTAACCCCTACACCATTAAAAATCCCAACATCTTCCGCCTCATGCATGATCTTGTGTTGGAGTTTTGTTAGTTTTTGTTTTTCTAATATGCTTTGCCATGCAAATGGGCCATCAGATTTGAAAAGTTGTTTGACGACAGGGTCATGATCCATGAAGTTAGATTGACTGTAATAATTGGTCCACTCATCAGGGTAGGTAGTGACGATGCCAAACTCAGCTTTTCTATTTATTTTAGTTTGATCAGTCGCGTAGCAATATATAAGGCGGTCATAGCCTAGATATTCTAAAGCTGTTTTAAATAGCTGATAGGCTTCTTCTTTACTCTTAGCTCTATTGGTATCTTCTATAAAACTGTCTATCATTTAAAGCACTTTCAACTTCATTCTTTGATCATTTACTATTAAATAATTACTCGCCTTAATTTTGATTTTAGCCTTTATGGGGAAAGCCAATATAACTTGGGAAAACCAGCCTTAGTTTAATGGCCTTTACCACGGCCATTGTTCTCTCATTAACACCAAGTTTTTTGAAAATATTTTGGATGTGAAACCTTACGGTTGAATGTTTGATACCTAAAATCTCTGCAATTACTGGATCACTTTTGCCCTCTGCTGCCCAGAGAAGTATCTCTGCTTCCCTTGCTGAAAGAGTTATTTTGCACCTTTCTTCAACTCCATTATTATGATCTGTAAATGCCATGTGAAACTGACGGGAAAGTGCATTTAACTTACAAATTACATCTAGGTTTGGTTCTGACTTCTCATAAGAGCTGGCAATGCCAAGACCAGATAGATTGCCAAAATGCCCATGGATGGACACGCCAACGCCACCATAGAGTTTCATCTCGTTGGCTTCGTCCATAATTTTTTGTTCTATATTAGAGAATTCGCGGATATTTTTTAGGCTATCCCAACTAAAGGGCCCATCATAGGAGAGAGCACGTTTGAATGTTGGGTCTTCATTGATGTAGCCATATTCGAAATAACGGTCCATCCATTCATCTGGATAGTTGGTTACAATGCCATGTTCAGCAGGTTTATTGATCTCTGGCTGGTCGGTAATATAAGTATAGATCGTGCGGTCATAACCAAGTTTATTTAAAGCATTTAGAAATAGATCATACACCTCCTCTTTTGAAGTGGCTCTGTTTGTTTTTTCTATAAATGCTTCAATCATTATATGTCCCCCCATAAGAACATCTAATTCCTTCAATCATCCATATTATATATTTACTCTTTACACCAGCATTTAAAGTTTTTTACTTGTAACTTAAAGCAATTGAAAAGCAATTTTATATTATTAGCAGTGCATTATTATATACTTCTATGAACTCCTTTCCTTATATTTTGCGATTAAAAAAAGGCCGCAATCGCGGCCTTCTTCAAACTAAATTTGGAAAATTGCTTCTTTAGCTTAACTCTTCACCAGCGACTACGAAGAATTCTGAGAGTTTTTCTACGATTTGCTCTTCTGAAATATCAAGGCCAGCATCTTTAATGTCTGTCATTACTTTTGCGATAATATCAGCGTCACCGGCTTCTTTCAGATCAGAAATCACAACTTCTTTGGCATAGTTTTCAGCGTCATCACCTGTCTTGCCCATTTTTTCTGCCAACCAGAGGCCTAGTAATTTATCGCGGCGGGCGTCAACTTTAAAGCGCAACTCTTCATCATGGGCGAATTTTGCTTCAAAAGCTTTTTCACGATCTTCAAAATTATTCATTGGGCATTCCTCATATTTTGTTTTTTAAGCTGGAATTTTACAGATAATATACTACAAATCTTTCACCAGACATAATGCGACAAACATCGAAATTCAACGGTTTTCAAGGGCTTTGCATTGATTAATCTCAATTTAATGCCTCTATTGTTCTCATAGACACAAATTAGGTCTCTCAGCTAAACTAATAGTTCTCGGGGACAAGCTTTGTTAAAAACCGCGTTAATTATTGTTTTTAATGAGGTATTAGGCTAGTTTGCGGCCATATGGCTTGTTGAGGGGGGATTCCCTTCATATGGGGACAGGAGCCCTTTCCAGTTTGGGGCAGGAACCCTTTCCAGTTTGGGGTAGGAACCCTTGTGCAGTTTTGAAAAGGAATAAAATATGAACCGTCGCAGACGGCTTTATGAAGGTAAAGCAAAAATCCTTTATGAAGGCCCAGAGCCTGGAACACTCATTCAACATTTTAAAGATGATGCCACAGCATTTAACGCTAAAAAGCATGATTCTATTGAAGGTAAAGGTGTTCTAAATAACCGTATTTCAGAACATATATTTGACCGCCTTGGCTCAATTGGCATTCCGACGCATTTCATCAAACGTATGAATATGCGTGAACAGCTTGTTAAAGAAGTTGAAATTGTGCCGATTGAAGTGGTTGTGCGCAATGTCGCGGCTGGCTCCCTGGTGAAAAAACTCGGACTTGATGAAGGCACACAATTGCCGCGCTCTATCATTGAGTTTTACTATAAGTCAGACGAACTTGATGATCCGATGGTATCTGAAGAGCACATCACAGCTTTTGGATGGGCAAGCCCCCAGGAAATTGATGAAATGATGGCTCTGGCTTTACGGATTAATGATTTTCTATCCGGTTTGTTTTTTGGCATCGGCATTCGTCTTGTTGACTTTAAGATTGAATTTGGTCGCCATTTTGAAAATGAGACCATGAAAATTATTCTAGCTGATGAAATTAGCCCTGATTGCTGCCGGTTATGGGATATTGAAACAGACAATAAGCTTGATAAGGATCGCTTCCGACAGGATCTTGGCGGTCTGATCGATGCTTACACGGAAGTCGCGAAGCGTCTTGGCATTTTGACTGAAAACCCTACGAATGAGCCATCTGGTCCGCGGTTGGTTACATCAAACGAATAGTTAAAGTTTGGGCTGGCTTTGAATTTTTTGATGCTCAGCCCATTAGCAAATCTAAAATAGTTATTTTCTGCTCTAATATAATGGTCTCGAATTTTAAATCGAGGCCATTTATGGTTGCAGCTTTACCCCAATGAGGCTATGGCACCTTTAAGGCTTTTTGCATTGCATCCGCCATTCCACCTCAGACGAAAATGAAAGACACAAAAATGAAAGCACGGATCACTGTCACTTTAAAAAACGGCGTTCTTGACCCTCAAGGAAAAGCCATTGAACATGCTCTTGATGGGCTTGGGTTTCAAGGTGTTGATGAAGCGCGCCAAGGAAAGCTGATTGAGCTTGACCTTCAAGACACTGACAAAGATGCTGCTATGACCCGCGTTACTGAGATGTGCGAGAAGCTTCTGGCCAATACGGTGATTGAAAATTACGCCATTGAATTGGAGTAAGTCTGATGCGCTCATCTGTTATTGTTTTCCCAGCTTCCAATTGTGACCGCGATGCAAGCGTTGCACTGGAAGACATCACGGGCACTAAGCCCACCATGGTTTGGCATGCTGAGAGCACTGTTCCTGACTGTGATTTAATTTTACTACCTGGCGGTTTTTCTTTTGGTGATTATTTGCGCTCTGGTGCTATGGCTGCGCAATCTCCCATTATGAAAGATGTGATTGCTAAGGCCAAATCTGGCGTGCCTGTTCTTGGCATTTGCAATGGCTTTCAAGTGTTGGTTGAAAGTGAGCTTTTACCTGGCGCGTTGATGCGCAACCGGGATATAAAATTTTTATGTAAAGATGTGCAGCTCAAAGTTGAGCGCAATGATACAATCTTTACTTCGAAATATGACGCTGGTGAGATCATCACCATTCCGATTGCGCATCATGATGGCAATTATTTTGCCTCTGAAGACAAATTAAAACAATTAGAAGATGAGGGCCGGGTTGCTTTTCGTTATGTGAACGAAATCGGTGAAGCAACGCCAGAAGCCAACCCAAATGGGTCACAAAATAATATTGCTGGAATTTACAGCAAGTCTATGAAAGTGCTTGGTCTTATGCCCCACCCTGAACGGCTCATCTCAAATGAGCTTGGTGGCACGGATGGCCGTGGTTTGTTTGAAAGTTTGGTGGAGGCACTTCATTAAGTGAGAATAATGGCATGAGTGATACAAATTTAATATCAGAAACAGCAATTCCTGAGCCGGTGGCCATCACGGATGAATTAATCGCCGAGCATGGCCTTAGCGATGATGAATATAAGCACTTGCTTGAAATTATCGGTAGAGAGCCCTCTTCTACTGAGCTTGGCATTTTCTCTGTAATGTGGTCTGAGCATTGCTCTTATAAATCATCACGCTATCACCTTAAAAAACTTCCTGTTGATGGACCGCAAGTTATTCAAGGGCCTGGTGAGAATGCTGGCGTGGTTGATTTGGGTGATGGTCAAGCGGCCGTTTTTAAAATGGAGAGCCACAACCACCCCTCTTACATTGAACCTTTTCAAGGGGCAGCGACTGGTGTTGGTGGCATTATGCGTGATGTGTTTACCATGGGAGCACGGCCTGTTGCGAACCTTAATGCGCTTCGTTTTGGTGAACCTGATCACGCTAAAACAAGCCACCTTGTGAACGGCGTTGTGGCTGGTATTGCCGCTTATGGCAATTGCATGGGCGTGCCGACCGTTGGCGGTGAGACCAATTTTGACAAACGCTATAATCAGAATATTTTAGTGAATGCCATGTGTATTGGCTTAGCAGACACTGACAAGATTTTCTATTCAGCTGCGAAAGGTGTTGGCCTTCCAGTTGTTTATGTGGGCTCTAAAACCGGCCGTGATGGTATTCACGGTGCGACGATGGCATCTGCTGAGTTTGATGAGCAAACAGATGAGAAGCGCCCAACGGTTCAAGTGGGTGACCCGTTTACTGAAAAGCTTCTTTTAGAGGCTTGCTTAGAGCTTATGAGCTCTGACGCGATCATCGCTATTCAAGATATGGGGGCGGCTGGCCTCACCTCTTCTTCTGTTGAGATGGCGGATAAGGGTGGTGTTGGCTTTACTATGAACCTTGATAAAGTGCCACAGCGCGAGCGCGGCATGACGGCTTATGAGATGATGCTTTCTGAAAGTCAGGAGCGGATGCTCATGGTTCTCAAGCCGGGTTCTGAACCTGCAGCTAAAGCGATTTTTGACAAGTGGGATCTCGATTTTGCCGTGATTGGTGAGACGACTAATACTGGTCGTTTGATCGTTCATCATAAAGGGGTGATTGAGGCGAACTTGCCTGTTGCGACTTTGGCTGATAGCGCGCCGGAATATCAGCGCCCCTTTGTTAAAACGCCTGAAGCCCCTCAGGTTGCACCTTCAGATATTCCCGCATCAGAAGATGTTTTAGGCACTTTAAAAACATTGATGAGCGGTCCTCATCTTTGTTCTCGCCGGTGGATTTACGAGCAGTATGATCACATGGTGATGGGGGACACAGTTCAGCGGCCTGGTGGTGATGCAGCTGTGGTTCGCGTGCATGGCACAAACAAAGGTTTAGCATCTGCTACTGATGTGACACCCAGATATTGCTATGCGGACCCTTATGAGGGTGGCAAGCAAGCTGTGGTTGAGACATGGAGAAACATTACGGCTGTTGGCGCCAAACCTTTAGCTATCACCAACTGTCTTAACTTTGGTAACCCGACGCGCGAAGAAATTATGGGACAATTTGTTGGTTGTTTAGAGGGCATGGGTGATGCATGCCGTGCGCTTGATTACCCCATCGTTTCTGGCAATGTTTCTCTTTATAATGAAACCAATGGCATTGGCATTCCACCAACACCAGCGATTGGGGGCATTGGCTTAATCGATGATATTGCCACACAAGCGACGGTTGCCCTCCAGGATGAAGGTGATGTGCTTATAGTCGTTGGTGAGACGAACGGTCATGTTGGGCAGAGCCTTTATCAAGAACTGCAAACAGGTGAGTTTAACGGTGCACCGCCTGCCGTTGATCTTGAAGTTGAGCGCAAACACGGTGATGCCATTCGCACTCTTATAACTGAGGGGCGTTTGAAAGCGGTTCATGATACATCTGATGGCGGCTTGTTGGTTACTGTTGCTGAGATGTGTTTGGCTGGCAAGATTGGTGCGCAATTAAGCGATATCTCTGGTAACATCCCTGCTGGTAGCTTCTGGTTTGGTGAAGACCAAGGGCGTTATGTCATCTCTATTGCAGCTTCTGATAGTGAGGCCTTGTTAGCTGATTTAGCTGCTAAAGGCATTGCTGCTTATCAGATTGGGATTGCAACTGGAAAAGAGATTTCCATTGCTGGCGATGGTTCTTTACCTTTAGAGCAATTATCTGAAGAGTTTGAAGCTTATTTGCCGAATTTACTGGCATAAATGAAAATCGCTCTTATATACTAGTCTAAAAGGAGATTTTGCACCTATGCCAATGGAAGCCAGTGAAATTGAACGGATGATTAAAGAGGCATTGCCTGATGCTCAAATCGAAATTACCGATTTGGCGGGTGATGGTGACCATTATTCTGCCAAGGTGATTTCAAGTGAATTTGCCGGCAAGTCCCGCGTTCAACAGCATCAAATGGTTTATGGCGCATTAAAAGGCAATATGGGTGGTGTTTTGCACGCTCTTGCCCTTGAGACATCAGCCCCAAAAGACGCCTGAAAGGGTGATAATTTAGATTTATCAAAAGGATTTAAAACTATGAGCGAACAAGAAATCCATGACTGGATCCGCCAAACTGTGGCTTCTAATGACGTTGTTCTTTTCATGAAGGGCACCTCAAAATTTCCACAATGTGGGTTTTCTGGTCAGGTTGCTCAAATCATGGAATATTTAGGTTTAGAATACAAAGACATTAATGTCCTTGATGATATGGGCATTCGCGAAGGCATTAAGTCATTCTCAGACTGGCCAACTGTGCCTCAACTTTACATTAAAGGTGAGTTTGTTGGCGGTTGTGACATCGTTCGCGAAATGACCCAAGCTGGAGAACTTCAACAACTTCTTAAAGACAAAGGCGTTAGCTTTAACGAGCAAAGTGCTCTAGCTTAACTCACGGGCTATTCCGCTGCTTAAGCAGCGGGCCCTCCGTTGGGCGGCGCTAAGCGCCGGGCTACGCCATGTCCTAATGCCCTTATCAGGGCATTACTCCTTCATCGTATGTTTATTTCTGAGTAATTTTAACTCACGGGCTATTCCGCCGCTTTTTTAATACACTTCAGATGCCCACAAAGCATCCGTGCAAAAGCGGCGGTACCTGCACTTTTTATGTGCTTTAGGTTGCCCAACAGCAACCGCACTGTGCGGCGTTTTTTAGTGGCGCTTCAGGTTGCCTACCAGCAGTAGCGAAACGCCAAGCAGCTACACATGCGTTTCGCCACATCCCTCAGCCGAACAGAACACTCAGCGCAGAACGGGCTGAACTTCTTCTATGATATTTCTCATTTAGAGTATTGCTAACTCAAGAGTTACCCGTCAAATCTTCAGCAAGCATTAGAGCGTTACCATCTGGGTCATAAAAAGTTGCTGTTTTAACCATTCCCTCAACGACATCGGTTTCACCATCAAATCTCACTTCAGCTTGCTCAAGTTTCTGTCTCGCATCGTCTAAATCAGTGAGCCCAAAAACGGGAACACAATTGCCTGGTGCTGGCTTGACATGTTCTCCAAGGCCAATTGTTACTCCACCCGTATTTGTTTGAAGTTCTGACCAACCGGCGTCGTCTGCATGGTAAATTGTCTCAAATCCCAACATAGTTCTATACCACTCAGCGCTTGCATGCCGATCTTTGACTGATAAAGCGATCGTGATGGTTTCATCTAATGAAATAAGTGACATTTTTCTTCCCTTTAACAAAAAAATATATTAACTATATTTTATGGACATTATATTGTTTGTCAACATCACTTCACGAGCTTGGTCACTGCCCATACTATCCAGCCTACACAAAGGCGTCGCCGGGCGGCAGGCAACATTATTGGCAGCGACTGGTGCAAGCAGGACTGCATTCACCCAAAGCTTAGATCATCTAATTGAGATGGGTTTATTGGAGCGAAACCCTGGCTACGGTCATCCGTTGCGTCCAGAATTTAGACTTACACAGCTCGGCATTTCTGCTGCTGCAATCGCCAACAAAATTCAAAATGTATCTTCCGATGAAGATCAGGACTTACTCCGCCGATCGTGGACGTTGCCGGTTTTAACGTTGCTGCACAGACCTAGTCATTTCAATGAAATCAAACGAGGTTTGCAAACAATTACTGATCGCGCTTTGTCTCAGTCGTTAAAATCGATGGAAGGGAGAAACTGGGTGTGCCGCTGTGTGGATGAAAGCACACGTCCACCCAGATCGCTCTATAGTGCTGTGAATACGGGTAGTGCAATTAGCAAAACCATCGCACCCACAATTAGCTTAGTCTCGTAAAATCAGTCATTTGCAAAAAAACTGATCATGAGTAGCTTTGTTCTACACGGCTACGATCTGATAAACTCTGAAGGATTTCCTATTTAGGACATTGTTTTTTATTTTAAGGACTATGAATTGTATCTGTAATCAGAAGCTAAGCAGACTCGCATTTCGTTACTTTTATTACTATCTGACAAATAACGCAAAAATGTTTGTTTCTATCTTGATGAAAAGGTGAATGTTCTTGATGGTATGGGCATTCGCGAAATGACCAAAGCTGGCGAGCTACAACAACTTATTAAAGACAAAGGCGTTAGCTTTAACTAGTAGAGCGCTTTGGCTTCGTTTGTCTCTAGTCTATCAGGTGCTATGTACCCGACTCTAAGCTATACGCGCTATTGTTTTTGCTTATGCCTTTGGCATTCCAATGCGCGGCCTCTGCAAAGTATGAGTGATAATTTGCTTTTAAAATAAACAATTACCATTTTTAAAATTGAGACTTTTGGTATTTTAAAATGAGTTTACCTGTTTCATTTCCATCTGAGGTTCCGTCTGCTCTTACTCTGATATAATCAAAGACTTCACCTTCCTTGATGGTAACCTTAGCGCCCACTTTCAAGTTTGGTATCAGCCTTGGTTCGTTTTTTAGGAAGCCACTAATCTCCCTACCTTTCCATTGCATAACTTCTACCCACATCCATTCATTTCCACCATTTGGAGTTTTAAACGGCCCCTTTAAAAGCAAATACCCCCCACCAGTAGAGCGAAATTTATTTAAAACCTCACGTTTTAATTGGGGTAATTTTGCTCGGGCTTTTTGGCTAGCTACTTTGATGGCTTGATTATGTTTTACCAAAGAGACTTTATCTTCACTGCCAAAAACATCTGAGACTAACTGCTCTTGTTTTTCTTGTAAGTTTTTCCCTTTGACATGATCAAATTTCACTTCAAGTATTAAATTATTAGGATCGCCTGCATCTCTCTTCTTTAATGGCCTAAGTTTAATAAGAACTTTTTGTTTTCGATTTTTCTTTAGTCCGGAAAATAATATTTCTTTTTCCTGCTTGTGCACCATTTCATCAACTTGAAGAAGCATGCTGCCATCAGAAGCGATTTTATTATTTTCAACGAATGCTTGAGCTATAACATTCAACAAACTCACCATGGATTTTCCTGATGAAATTGCCATATCATTAATGACAATATCAGGGAGACCAAACTTCCCCATACCCAGAGATATGGCACGGGCTAAACCTTTATTTCCTGATTTATAATAATGGACAGTAAAATGAAATCTTGCGATGGGTAGATTATTTTCCCAATATGTTAATCGTCTTTGTTTCCAAGCTGATAAGCTGTATGTTTCTCTTGTTGTTTCATCCCAGAGGACACAAGAACAATTTTTCGCTAAACTCGCCATGAAGTTTAAAGTTTCCAGATGAAATTTCATGCCATATTTTTTAGGCACTAAAAAAGTTACAACTAAAACCTCTTTGCTCTTTTGTAGTTTATTGGCCTCTTCACCTGTTAACCCACGCCCAAAATATTTCAGTTCTCTTAAATTCTGCGGACGATATTTTTTCAGTCCATCTTGGTGAATTAGATCGAGTAATATTTCAGGCTTTTCAATCTTTTTTGAAAATTTAGCAACAATTTTGGCTTCCTTTAGCTCAGCTTTAATTGTTGCTTTTACCTGCTCTAGAGATTGTTGTTTATGACCACCTAGAGAGAAGATGGCAAACTGATAAATGCTCTGGTTGGCCCTATAATCGATGTTTTTTGCAAAGGCTGAAGTTGGAGCAATAAGTATGGAAAAGACAATAAACAAAACAATTTTAAATTTCATTACAAGTCCTCACGAAGAATATTTTGAGAATTTATTTAAACCAAAAACAAAGCGGCGAGACCTAAGAAACTAAAGAAACCAAAGACGTCAGTTACTGTGGTCACAAAGACGCTTGAGGCGACGGCGGGGTCGATTTTGAAACGCTCTAGTAGAATTGGGATTAGGATGCCTGCGAGCCCTGCGATAATCATGTTGAATATCATCGCAGCGCCCATAATTAATGCGAGACCAGTGCTTTGGAACCAAACTAAGGTTACCAATCCTGTGACCACAGCGAACAACACACCATTAATCACACCAACCATACCTTCGCGAGAGACGATCCTTAACGCATTCACGGGTGTAAGCTCTTTGGTGGCAAGGGCGCGCACAGAAACCGTCATGGTTTGAACGGCTGCATTGCCCCCCATTGAGGCAACCACTGTCATCAGCACAGCCAGGGCAACTTTTTCGTTAATGGTTGCGTCGAACATATTA
>JAEPQF010000064.1 GCA_017640685.1 Hyphomicrobiales bacterium | reverse complement strand
TGACCGGTAAATTTCTGTCCTTGAGGAGAATTATCACCTGAAGGAACTTCTAAAAAACCCGGTTGACGAGCATCATTTATAGGAACGCCCTGCTGCGGAAAGTCTCTCATTCCATCTAAATGAGATGTCGGCGCATGCTCTGAAAGTTGATCCACACTGTAAGAGTAAGCCTCATCATCAATCGAAGACCTATTTACAAATTCCTGTGCAGTGGAATAGTCAGCACCTTGCTGTAAATGCTTATGTGGTTCTTGGGGCTCAGTATAAAATTGATCCTGAGGAGTAGAGAAAGGGCTACCGTGTTCTGCAAATTGTTCATGCTCTGGTTGGCTAGTAAATTGAGCGTCTCTAGCATCTTCCGGCTGAAAAGCCCTTTGATGAAATTGCTCCTGATTTACTGGTTCCTGATAAACCGGCCTTTGATTGACTGGCCCTTGATGAAACTCTCTTTGAGTAAAAGAAGGGTCAGAAGTGCTAAAATGTTGGGCATCTTGCTCTGTCTCGAAATCATCTTCAACGACAGGTGGAATATAATCTTTCCCCATTGACACTTCTTCATGCCAAATCGGTCCATCACCCAAATCGTCACTAGAACCTATATTAGGCGCCTCTTCTTCTTCATCATCATTTGAAGAGTAAACATCTGAAATCTCGTTTTGCCCATCTTCATGAGTTAAAACTTCAATAACAGGAGACACTTGGGTTTCATCTTCTATTTCAGCATCTTGATAATCAACAAACTTTGCCTGAGTTTCAGAAACAGTTTCAACATCAGATACAGGCTCAATATCAGCTTGAAGAACCATCTGTGCTTTAAGTGCAGCAAGCTCAGCTTCTAGCGCCTGCTTTTTAGCCAAAAGAACATCTGTAAACTCTGCGTCTTCTGGTAAACCTTCGCTCAATTCCTCAGCTTCTGTTAACTCAACCTCTTCACTTACCTCATCCAGCAAAACATCTTGATCCAACAGTGCTTCAGTAACGTCCTCTTCTATACTCTCTGAGAGAGTGATATTTTCTAAAGTCTCAGTTTCATCGCTCACATCTTCAGCAAAAGAAGTATCACTGAAATTTGCATCGTTTGCATCCTGTCCTTCAATAACCGATAACCGTTCAGTTAAAGAGCTAACATGAGGTTCAGTACCAGTTTCATCTAAAGAGGTAATGTCAACTTCAGAATGAATAGAATAAGATCTATTCAAAACAAGACGATCAAAGAACTCTTCTTCATTATCTAACTGCGCTTGATGAGCATAACGAGTTAAAACATCTTGAGATAAGAGAGCTGCCTGCTCAATCCAATTTTCACGAGAAACACGGCAAGGATCAGATAATTCTTCTGACAAACGCAGCATATCAGCTTCTTTAAACTCAGCAATATCAAGAAAACGGGTTATTCCATGGGTTGCCAATAGGTCTGCAACTTCCTGATCAATGCCATTAATGAGTGTCAGGTCGTCATTTCTTTTTGGCTCTTCGTCCGTTTCAGCTTCAGAATTCAAATCAACAGCAAGCTCTTGAGCTTCCCCTGTCTCAGGAAGAGTTTCCTCTTGGTTTGTTTCTGAATTAACAACCTCTTCATCAAACAAAGGAGAGCCCTCTAAATCCTGGCGCTCTCCCACCAATGACGTTTCAGATTGAGTAAGAGATGAAATCAAACTTTCCTGAAAAGAAGACGCCACAGAAAAATCCTGCCTCCCTTTCTCTTCATTGCTCTCAGTGGTATCACCAACTTCTCTTTCAACGGGTTCTTCTTTTTCCACCGCTTTACGAGCAACGGGGCTCACAATAATACGAGGTTTTTTAGGAGTTGCAGAGCTATCTTCGTTTTGAGCTTCAACAGCACCATCTGTTGCATTTTCAATCGGTTGTGCCCAGGCTGATAAAGTCTCGCTTATTGAACCTTCATCTTCACTAATTATAGTCGCGCGCGCTTCAGCATCTGTCTCACTAAGTTCAGGTGAAATTTGCTCATAATCATTGAAAAAAAGTGCGCAATTAATTTGATTAAGGTCATTGGCAACAGCCCCAACCTTTTTTAAGGCAAAAGCCTTCGCCTCATTGTCAATATCAGGGGCAACTCGTATATCTCCAACCAATTTCTCGACAGCTGATATGATATTATCAACAGACTGAATGATTTGATCATCTGAAGAGCTCATGAGCTAACGTCCCTTTACTCAAAAATAAACAATGGCGAACCATCATTCTTTCATTCTCGATCCGCACCATAAACTCTAATTATTGACAAAATAAGTACGGGTTAAAACAAATAATGCCATTTTAATGATGATATCATGGCAAAATGAAAGTTTATTACCTTATTTCTTAAAAAATAGAATTCATAGGCGCTTTAAAATCGAATTAAAGGCACATTAAATTAGCACCGGTTGTATATTGCGGATGCTTGTTAGGCATCCTGGAGCTCAAAAAAGCAGATGCTTTAGGCCGGTTGCTAGTGGGCAACCTGAAGGTGCATCAAAAAAATAGCATTAAAAAAGAGCGCCCCCGAAGGCGCGCTCTTTATAAAAATAATTAAATAGAAAACTTAAATTTAAGCGTTACGTGCTTCTTCCAAAGTTTTCATGCCAGCTTTTTTAGCGCCAACGAGGCAAGACATATTACCTGGAGCGTGTTTATTAGCTAGCATTTGCATGTGGGCTTCAGGAATACGATCCCATTCAAACACTTCAGACATACAAGGGTCAACATGACCTTCAATCACCAAACGGTTGGCGCTTGCAGCTTGTTTCAAGTGAGCAAAGTGTGAACCTTGGATACGTTTTTGGTGCATCCAAACATAACGCGCATCCATAGTCAGGTTAAAGCCTGACGTACCCGCACAGAACACAACCATACCACCGCGTTTCACAACAAAGGTCGAAGCTGGGAATGTCGCTTCACCAGGGTGTTCAAACACCATGTCAACATTCACGCCCTTGCCAGTGATATCCCAAATCGCTTTACCGAATTTGCGAACCTCACCAAACCATTTGCCATATTCGTCGCTATTAACGGTTGGCAGTTGGCCCCAGCAATTAAAGTCTTTACGGTTGATCACGCCTTTAGCACCAAGGCTCATCACGTAATCACGCTTTGATTCATCAGAAATCACGCCAATTGCATTTGCACCAGCTGCTTTAATCAACTGCACAGCAAACACACCAAGACCACCAGATGCACCCCAAACAAGCACATTTTGACCCGGTTTCACTTCATGTGGCATATGGCCGAAAAGCATACGGTAAGCGGTTGCCAATGTTAGAGTATAACAAGCACTTGCTTCCCAAGTAAGGTGCTGAGGACGTGGCATCAATTGCTGAGCTTGCACACGTGAAAATTGAGCAAAAGACCCATCAGGTGTTTCGTAACCCCAAATTTTCTGAGTGTTAGAATACATAGGATCACCACCATTGCATTCCTCATCGTCGCCATCTGTCATGTTACAGTGAATAACAACTTCATCACCAACTTTCCAGTTTTTCACGTCTTTACCAACGGCCCAGACAATGCCAGACGCATCAGAACCAGCAACGTGGAAATCATGTCCGTGAACATCAAACATAGAAACCGGCACACCAAGTGATGCCCAAACACCATTATAGTTCACACCGGCAGCCATGTTAAAAACAAGCACGTCTTTAGGTCCAAGATCCCATGTTGGTACGGCCTCAACTTGCATCGCTTGATCAGGATTACCTTCACGCTCTTTGCGAATTGCCCAGGCATACATTTTCTCTGGTACATGTCCAAGCGGTGGTATTTCACCGACTTCATAAAGATCTTTGGTCGTCATTAACTAATCCTCTAATTCGCTATCGAAATATATCTCAACCACAACCGAAATCTGGCTTCTAAAGTCCAAACCAGTTGCAAAAAACTAATTATTTTGAAATGAGTGAAGTCCCTTCCTGCACGTCTTTACAAGGACTGGGGCGACTAAAATTCACGCTCTCCTAGCCTTACTCACCCATAGACAAAGCAATTTCCTGACATCTTTCAGAGACAAAATCAACCCTGCCAATGGCCAAACGCACGCCATTACACCCAAATATGGACATTTTACCGAAAAATAAGCCCAATTTAGGTAATTTAACTTCATAAAATTTATGTAAAATTTTAATTAGTTTCAAATCTTGTAATTAAAAGAAGTTCAATTTTTCTCTGATATACCACTTAAACTACAACCAATTTCATCATGTATGTGATGCCGAATAAGAGAGTTAAACATGACAAATAATAAAAACAGAAACTCACAAGCATCCCCACCAGCCTATTTAACATCTACATCTCTATGCCACAAATTATTACCTCTTGCGATTATCACAACAACCTTAGCCATTGCAGCGATCGTAATATTATCATTAAATGCAAACACACTTTATTCTCAAGTTGAAGCAAGTTTCTTAATGAGTTTAAGTTTGGGGATGATGTTTCTTGTCTCTTGCACTCTCGCAGTCTGGAAAAAGACATTTCATTGCTAATAAGCTATTCTTTTGAATTATATGCCTGAAACAAATCAGGGCGGCGCTCTTTCGTGATTTTTAACGATTGTTCAAACCGCCATTGCTCAATCTTCCCATGATCTCCACTTAAGAGCACTTCAGGAATTACTTCACCTTCAAATTCTCGCGGCCGTGTATATTGCGGATGCTCAAGCAAGCCATTTTCAAAACTTTCATTATCCAAACTGGATTGCGCCCCTAAAACCCCCTCCTTCAAACGAACAACAGCATCAAGCAAACAATAAACTGCCATCTCACCACCTGTCATAACAAAATCACCGATAGAGACTTCCTCTAATTGCCGTGTTTCTATAACTCGCTCATCAAGCCCTTCAAAACGACCACAAACCAAAATTAAACCATCACTTGCAGCAAACTCACGCGCTAAAGCTTGATCAAATGGCCGCCCCCGAGGGGAGAGATAGATGCGCCGCGCCGTTGGACATAAATCAACAGCTGTATCAATAGCCTTTGCAGCAATGTCAGGGCGAAGCACCATACCAGGCCCACCACCAGCCGGTGTATCATCAACCGAGCGATGTTTATCCGTGGCAAAATCCCTAAAATTAATGGTATCCAATGCCCACAAACCTTTATCTAAAGCAGTCCCTGTCACACTAGCTCCCAATGGCCCTGGGAATAATTCAGGAAACAACGTCAAACAGATAGCGCGCCAAGTTGAATTATCTGATTTAGTCGAATTTTCAGAGTTAGAGACCATAACCACTCCTAAATAGATGAGGGTGTTTTAAAATTCATATTGTAGTGAACTTTAACTTTGACGATCAGCTTAGAGCAATATTGGCCCTAAAAACAGCTAGAGAATGAAAAGGGTTTTAGAAAAAAGAAAAGGAGTAACAGACATCCATCAAAAGTGCCTGTTTAAAAAACAATCAACATAAATTGGGTTTAAAGAGAAACAAGAAGCGGGCACCGGAACAAATTTAATAACACTTCAAATCCGTCTTTTTCAGCTGCTAACGGACAACCAGGCAATAAGTAAAGTAAACCAGTTTTTAAATGACCAATTTCCCATAATAGGCGAGATTGATCCATGCGCTTCATACCATAAACCACCAAGTCACCAAAAAAATCAGCTTCTATATCTGCCCGTAGCTCTTCTTCGCGATCGATCACATCACCAATGCATAAAAGCACAACTTTTTGCTCAAATGTCTGCAAATAATCTCTGAGCATATCAAGCCCATCTTTCCAGGCATCATAAGAATGAACAAGAAGCACAAGCGGACCTGTTTGAGCTTTTGCCCGTGGCCCAGCCATCAAAACACCACCTCTGCATTTGCGATCTTTCAATTGCATAAAATCACGTGTCATTTGTCTGGCTGACAAATGCTCACCCATAACAATGATATTATCTTGGCCACAGTAAGAATGGAATTGTGAGTTAACATTTTCGCTGAGTGTTAAAAAATCAGCTTCAATACGAGCTGCCTCAGAACGCCGGCGTACCTCACGTTGAAGAGCGCGCATAGCGATTTTATTTTCTTTTTTTAATTCATGAACTTCAAAGCCGCGCCGTGAGCCACAAAGCCCAACCTCTTTAGAGAAAGAAAAACGTGACGCTTTTAAAAGTTGTTCATTTTCAAGATATAACGCGCGAACAGGCAGGCTTGCACCTTTTGCCATTTGAAATCCAACAGAAAGTGCAGCTTTGTTTGGACAACGACCACCAAGCTTTAGAATAATCTGTTCAGCCATTCGTTCGTCTCCTCATTAAGCGGATGCTTTCGTGCCGGTTTCTGATGGGAAACCTGAAGGCTCATTAAAAAAGCCATCGGAAGCATAATTAAACTTGAAGGAACCCTAAATGATTCGTGACAAAACTAAGAAGATAAATAATCAACAAAAAGATTATTTCTGATAATCAGTTTATAATTGAAACATATAATCAACAACCCCACAGATTAAAAAAATCAGCACTGAGATTAGTTTTATTATGCCTTTACATTCACTTACCAACGAAAGCTGAGAAATAACAAAAAAATCACTTAACAAAAGGTTAACAAACTAGCCCACAGGTCCATCATTAAACGAACGGCGCATATGAGCAAAATCGGTTAACCGCGCTTCAACACCTCGATTTAAAGACCCACTTTCAAACACCCCTTTACGAGACCGAGCACCAGCTTTAACACCGGTTAAAATTTCCAAGCCCTCATCAATATGCTCAATTGACCAGATATAAAAATCACCCCGCCCACAAGCAGCTACAACATCTTCACGCAGCATCAAATGAACTCGGTTCGCATGAGGAATAATCACCCCTTGTCCGCCTGTTAACCCACGCTCAGAACAAAGATCAAAATAACCTTCAATCTTTTCATTCACCCCGCCAATAGCTTGAACTCCGCCCTGCTGGTTAACAGAACCGGTCACAGCAATGCCCTGGCGAATTGGAACTTGAGAAAGCGCAGAAAGAAGCGCAAACAATTCAGCAGCAGACGCGCTATCTCCATCAACCCCGCCATAAGATTGCTCAAAAACCAAACTGGCACTTAATGCAAGAGGCACAGTTTGCGCGTAAGTCCCTGCCAAATACCCCCAAAGGATCATAACTCCTTTAGAATGCAAAGGACCACCAAGCTCAACTTCTCGCTCAATATCAACTACACGGCCAGCCCCCATACGCACAGAAGCTGTAATTTTATTGGGCCGCCCAAACGCATAATCACCATGCTGCAAAACACTCAAACCATTAATCTGCCCAATGACAGCGCCATCGGTTTCAATCATCTGCAAATCACGCAAAATACCCTCACGGTAGCGCTCTTTCACCAGCGATGCCCGCTTCTCACGCTTACTTAATGCCATTTTAATGTCTGAGTGTGCTGTTGTCTTTCGCTCATCAATAGAAGAAAGATAATCCGCTTCAATAAGAATATCCTGCAATTGAACAAAATTTATATAGAGCTTCTCTCCGTCCCCAGCCAGCCGAGAACTTTCTTCAATCAAACGACCAACGGCAACGGCATCAAGAGGTTTCAAATTCTTCTTCTTTAAAATGCCGGTAATAATCTGAGCATATTGCATCTCAGTTTCATCCGTACGGTCAATCCGATCTTCAAATTCGGCTTGAATTTTAAATAAATTTGCAAATTCAGGATCCGCCTCCTTGAGGCGATAATAAATATCCCGCTCACCAAAAAGAATAACCTTAACATTTAATGGAATTGGCTCTGGCATCAAAGAGACCGGCTTTAAAACAGATCCATCATCTATGGGTGATTGAATACGAATTTCCTTATCAATCAGCGCTTGCTTAAAGCCTTCCCAGGCAAAATTATTTTGCAACAACTTTGCAGCATCCAACAAAAGCACGCCGCCATTGGCTTTATGCAATGCCCCCGCTTTTATCATATTAAAATCGGCACCAACGCTATTACCTGGGCCCATAAGCGCCTCAACACTACCAACTAAATTACTAAGTGTCGGGTTACCTTCTTTAATAAGTGGTCCACCATTAAGTTGGCTTCGTTTATGGCTGACTAAAACATTAACCATATAGCGTGCATATTTCGGGTCATCTTCTGTCTCCACATGCCCTTTTACCAAAATATCATCACTCTCTTCATCAACAAACAAACCAATATGACGAATGAGATCCGTTTCGACAGCAGCTAGATAACTCTTAATTTTTTCATGTTTTTTAAAGATTTTTCGCACTTCTAGAAGAGCTGCGGAAACAACATTCTTTGCCATATCCGCATTAAGTTTCATCAGCTTTTCAGCACGCTCTTTTTGTTGCAATGGAAAACTCTGGAACAGTTCTGCCAATTGGCGTTCAAGCGCTTCAATCTTCGCCTCAACAACCCGGCGCTCACCAACTGGTTTCGCTTGAAATTCTTCAGGCTCCAACGCTTCTCCATCTTCCAATGGCACCATAGTAAAGCCTGAAGGTGTTCTTAAAATCCCAACATTCTTGGAGCGGGCATGCTCAACCAAATTGTCAATGGCATCTTCTTGGTTGCTTTCAAAAGCCAAATCAATCGCACGGCGCCGTGTAATATACTCATCAGAATGGAACATAGCAGACAAGCCAACCCGTAACTCATCAATCGACTGGATCATCAATTGACGAAACTCTTGTCCCTGCCCAGCAGACAGCTCAATAGCAATCGGTTGATAGCTATTTTCAAAATTATTAACATAGACCCAATCAGAAGGCGCTTCCCAAGATGGTAATGTCTCTTTTAAAAGTTTCGTAATTGCTGTTAATTTGCCAACCCCAAGCCCGCCGGCAGCAAAAATATTGAAATTATCAGTTCGAAGGTCCACACCAAGCTTCACCGCTTCTAATCCACGATCCTGGCCGATTAGTCCTAAATAAGGGTCCACTTCTTTGGTGGTTAAAAAACCTAACTTCCCTGAATTTAGTGCATTTCGAAGTCCCGCCACTTCAATCGTATCATTTGCTTGCCGCGATTTTTTCCCTAAATTATCCCGGTTCTTGCTTAATCCGAACATAGTACCCCTCCAGATATGCCCACAAATCCTAAAATGAAATATCCGCAGGCAAACTTATCAAATACAAACTTTAATTTCGCATTTTATTCATTATGCCATACTGTTTCACATCAAAAGCATGGCTTAAAACTTGAGTTTTATACACTATTAGACAATGACAAGATAATTAAAGATTCTTAAGACCCCCAATTAAAGTAAGAAACAATACAACCGTAATTTACTCCCCAAAAATCCCATAACTGTAAGCTTAAGACAAAAAAAAAGCAGCTAACTTCAAGAAAGTTTGCTGCTATTCATAAACTTGTTATGGGAAATATTTTAGCGAGGTGCACGTTTGGCTAAAATTCGCTGTAAAGTTCTGCGATGCATATTCAAGCGCCGGGCTGTTTCAGAAACATTACGATTACACAATTCATAAACTCGTTGAATATGCTCCCAGCGCACCCGATCAGCTGACATAGGATTTTCTGGCGGTTCAGCCTTATCACCTGTTGCCATCAAGGATGCAACAACATCATCGGCATCAGCCGGTTTCGCAAGATAATCAATGGCGCCTAATTTAACGGCTGTCACAGCTGTTGCTAAATTTCCATATCCAGTGAGAACCACAGAGCGCGCATCAGGTCGCGCCTCAGAAAGCACTTCAAGCACCTCTAAGCCATTGCCACCATTCAAGCGCATGTCAACCACTGCAAATGCAGGCGGAGACCGGCGAATGATAGCAATACCATCATCAACATTATCCGCGGTTTGCACATCAAATCCACGCGAAGTCAATGCACGAGATAATCGATTTAAAAAAGATTGATCATCTTCGACAACCAATAAAGACCGATCTTCATATTCTGACCAGTCTATCGCCTCCATAACCATAAAAGACCTCCCCAATCCATTAAGTTTAAAGAGTCCTAAAAAAATAAGCCCACCAAGCACGAAGGGATGCTCAGGGCAAAATAGAATAGCTCTAAGTTAGATTTTAGTCTTTATAGAGCAAAATGTGAAGCAAAATAGAAAAACAAGACTAATTTGTCGCAGGACATTGCACCGCAATGAAACAAAGAACAAATTAACAAACTTATTAAAAAAAGACACATAAAGCATTGATATTAAATGATTTAGAACTAAAGTTCATTCTTTCTCAATACTAGTATCAAGCGCTGAACGCGGCCATTCAAGCTTAACATAAGCCCCCGTTACCAACCCTTTATGCAAATCATGCTTTACATTTCCAAACCGCATAATGGCCCCAGACCGCTCTAATAAAGTCTTTGAAATGAAAAACCCAAGCCCCATCCCGCTTTGATGATCTTCTACTTCGCCTCGCGCGATTGAGCGAGACGAAACAAAAGGTTCTCCCAAAATCTTCATCATCTCAGGAGAAAAACCGGGGCCATCATCAACAATGTTCAATTTCACTTTTGTCTCAGACCATTCAATGGTGATCAGCACCTGATTTTTTGAAAACTCAACAGCGTTTTCAACAATATTACCAAGCGCATAAATCATCCCTGGGTTTCGATAAAGCAATGGTTCTTTATCATATGGAGCAACAGTTCCAGCTTTCGCTGATTTTTTAATGATGATGTTCGCATTTAATGCCTTTAAAGGCTGCGCCACTTCTTCAATCACATCTCCAAGTGAAGAGCTTGCAACCAACATATCCGCATCCATCCCCTCATCTGTTAAAGATTGAAGAATTTCACGGCATCGCACAGCTTGCCGGCGAATAAGTTTTACATCATCTTTAATATGGTTTTCATCAGGGAGCTCGCGTTCTAGTTCTTTCGCAACAAGACAAATGGTTGAGAGCGGTGTTCCAAGCCCGTGTGCAGCTGCAGCTGCCAACCCATCAATTGCGGACAATTTCTGCTCGCGTGCTAAGGTCGCTTCAGTCGCAGCTAACGCTGCTGACATAACCCGGCTTTCATTTGCAATCCGCCACGCAAAAAACCCAATAAACGCCATCGCACAAAGCAGTGAGATCCAGTTCCCCAAACGATAAGCCATTGGAAATTCCAGCCCCCCAACGGTTTCCCAAGGTAGAGGCAAATAAACAAAACTAATAATACTGGCAGAAACAATCGCCAAAATAGAAAGAGTGAGTGTCGATTGCGTGCGCAGTGAAGCCGCTGAAATTGCAATCGGCGCAACAAGCAAAGAGGCAAAAGGATTAAGGATGCCACCCGTTAAATATAAAAGTACCGAAAGTTGAATAATATCAAACCCAAGCATCCACGTACCAAATTGATTACCGAGCACTTTAATATCGGTCACCATGGCACTGAGCACCACATTAATACAAACAGAAAGACAAATAACAAAGATCGTTAAAGTCAGAGGGAATTCAAATTTCAGCCAATAGAAGACAAGTAAAACGGCCGCAAATTGCCCCACAATGGCAATCCACCGCAAACGAACAATCGTGCGGAGGCGCAAATGCGATCGATTTATATAATCTCTTTGTTCCATATAAAGAGACATTACGGAATTTGACACAACTGACAACCTTAATCGTGAAATATAGATAACCTCTCTTAATCATGCCTTTTAAAAATCGAAATCACACCACTTTTCAGTGCTAAATATCGTCACACCAATTTGATCAAATTTATCGCGAGAAATGCTTGACCTTTTAACCATTGCCCGCTTAATGTCCATGAGCTAATTAAGAGCAAACTAGAAGTTTAATTTGATCAAACGTAACAGCTCTCACCACTCCTTACTCAATTACCAATACTGGAAAAATTGAGCAGAGTGAGACACAAAAGAAATTTTCGAAAGAAATGCTTAGGTGAAAATTCATGCGCCTCAATCAACTGTTCATCATCCTCTGTTGCTTCTGTTTTGGAGCGCTCGTTGCCATCTGGCTTTATGCGCTTGAGCACCAGCAACCAAAAACTCAAATCATAGGAAATGGCAAAGCCCTCATTGGCGGCCCCTTTAATTTGGTCGATCACACAGGCGCTCCCAAAACTGATCAAGACTACAAAGGCAAATTTATGCTGATTTATTTTGGCTACACATTCTGCCCAGATATTTGCCCAACAGATTTACAAAAAATGGCCAACGCGATCGACATTGCCAAACCAAAAAGTGAAAAGGTTCAACCCATTTTCATTTCAATTGACCCAGAGCGCGACACACCAAAACAAATGGCCAGTTACGTTTCCAATTTCCACCCACGCCTAACTGGCCTAACCGGCACAGTTGAAGAAATTACCAAAGTCAAAAAAGCTTATAAAGTTTACGGTGTAAAAGTGGATGAAAATGGAAAGCCGTCTAAAAACATCAAAGGCACAGATTATTTAATGGACCATTCCCCCCAAACATTTTTAGTGGGACCAGATGGAAAGTTCATTCGTTATTTCAGGTTTAACAACACAGCAAAAGACATGGCAAACGCCATCAATAAATTTGTAAAATAGATCATTAATATTTTACCAGTCCTCACTTAAGAGACAAAATTATAGAGGCCCAATAATTGCGTTTTTTGTGAGTTGGTATGAAAAAATTTAAAATAGCACTTTAATAATTAACCAATAAACATCATGCTTATAAGACTGATTCGATTGAGATGATAAGAGAAACGCGGCTCATCATCCAACATCAATTTCAGTCTCCAAAACAATAATAACAATCGTTTTTTTAAGAAGAGGCAATTCTATGCGGTGGGCAGCTCGCCTAAATATTTCCAAAAAAAGCATGCTCCAGCATGGAGAAGAGCTTGCACTAGAAAATTGCGACATCCCAATTAAATTCCGCCGCCACCCAAAAGCCCGCCGTTTAACATTACGTGTAAGTTCAACTGATCGGTCCGCAATTGTAACTGTTCCTCCCTATTGCTCAGATAAAGAAACAATTTCATTTCTTGAGAATCATCGCAACTGGTTGTTCGAACAATTTGAAAAACTCCCAGAAGCTGCCCCCTTCAAACATGAGAGCATCATTCCTCTAAGAGGAAAACCACATAAACTCATCTTTGCAGGTCAATCTCGCGGCAAAGGTGTCATCTGGATTGAAAACCAAATTTCTGAAGATGAAAACACAGAAGCTACCGAAACGCAGATTCCAGAAAAACAAACTTCAGAAATAAAAGCAAATTCACTTCCTGAAATACACATCAACGGCACAGAACAATTCGCCCCGCGCCGTCTCACAAGATGGCTCATTGACCAAGCCAGAAAAGACCTGCAAGAACGCTCAAAATGGCATAGCGATAATCTTGGTCTCTCTTACAAAAAGATCATGATTAAAGATCAACGCAGCCGTTGGGGCTCATGTTCATCTAGAGGTATTTTATCCTATTCATGGCGCCTCATCTTAGCGCCATCAGATGTTCTTGATTATGTGGCTGCTCATGAAGTCGCTCATTTAGCTGAAATGAATCACGGTCCAAATTTCTGGGCATTGGTTGAGCAAACTCTCCCAACTTATCAAGCACCAAAAACCTGGCTAAGAGACCACGGCTCCGAGCTACACCGCTACGGCGCAAACAGCTGATTATTTGCAGATACTAAAGTCCATTGCGTTTTTATAAAATTTTGAGCCGTTTTTTCTGTCTCACGGGAAATTTTTTCGCTGAAGTAGCGAAAAGCCCTCCGACGGGCGGCGCACAGCGCCGGGCAGCTCTCGCTGCCATGTCCGTGCTCTGAGAGAGAGCACTCCCTTCTTCATAATGCTAATTAAAAAACATAGTCTATGAGTTCATAAGAACGCAACGTGCCCTAATACAAACAAAAGAACAAACATGATTGAGAAATACGAAGAAGGAGTGGCACCACTTCGGTGCCAGGACATGGCGAAGCGCCAGCGTAGCCCGGCACAAGTGCCGCACCTCGTAGGCCTATGAGCTTCAGCTCATAGAATAGCCGTGAGAGAGAAAAAGACAGAAAAACTTCCCCTACCCCTCAATTTTTCCAAAACGCGCAATGCCAAGTGCCGCACCGCGAATAGCAGCAAGCAATGCCAATCGGTTCTTGCGAACATCAGCCGCTTCATCATTAACAATCACGCCATCGAAAAATGCGTCAACTGGCCGGCGAAGTTTTGAAAGCTCGCTCATCGCCCCTTCAAAATCTTCTTTCTTTATCAAAGATGTTACTTTTTTAGAAACGCTTTTAATCGCTTTATTGAGCGCTTTTTCTTGCGCCACTTTCAAGAGGTCTTCATTCACCTCAGCAGCATAGCGGGTTTTATCTTTCTTCTCTTCAATGCGCAAAATATTCTCAGCTCGCTTAATGCCAGCAAGCAAATTCACTCCGTCATCTGTATCAAGGAAAGTAGAAAGCGCCTCAACCCGTTTCACAATCATCAACAAATCATCTTGCCCACCAAGAGAGAACACGGCGTCAATCAAATCATGCCGCGCACCTTGGTCTCGCAAATAAACTTTCAATCGATCTGCAAAGAAAGAAAGAAGGTCATTAACGAGTTTTTCTTCAGAGAAAAATTCTGATCGCGCTTCCTTAAACAAATCTTTCAAAGGCAACCGCAAACCGTTTTCCAATACAATGCGAATGACACCAAGCGCCGCACGGCGCAAAGCAAACGGGTCTTTTGAGCCGGTTGGCTTTTCATCAATCGCCCAAAATCCGGTGAGAATGTCAATCTTCTCAGCCAGCGCCACAGCCATTGAAACGGGCTCTGAAGGCACAGCATCAGTCGGCCCTAGCGGTTTATAATGCTCTTCAATAGCAGCCGCAACACTCTCATCTTTTCCTTCAGCTAAAGCCAAATAGCGCCCGGCAATACCTTGCATATCTGGCGCCTCATAAACTGTCTCTGAAACAAGGTCAGCCTTTACATATTTCGCGGCTTCTTTAGTTAAGGTAACATCAGCACCAATTTGCTTTGCAATTAAACCACTTAGGCTCTCAAGCCGCTTCACGCGCTCACCAACAGTGCCAAGCTTGGCGTGAAACACAATCTCTTCAAGTTTTGGAAGCAAATCATCAAGTGGCCGCGCTAAATCATTATCCCAAAAGAATTTTGCGTCTGAAAGACGCGCCCGGATAACCCGCTCATTCCCAGCAATAATTTCCGCGCCATCATCACCTGTCTCCAAGTTTGAGACTAAGATGAATTTATTCACCAAGCTTTTCCCTTTGCGAACAGAAAAACATTTTTGATGGCTCTTTAAAGTGCCGATTAAAACTTCACTTGGTACATCAAGAAATGCTTTATCAAAAGTTCCCATCAAAACCACGGGCCATTCAACAAGCCCAGCAGCTTCTGCGAGCAATCCCTCATCTTCAACCAAAGCTAATTTCTTTTTCTTAGCCAGCGCCTTGGCATCTTTTAAAATAATCTCAGCTCGTTTTGCTGGGTCGAGTATGACTTTGTTTTTCTCTAACTTAGAGGCATACTCATCAAAATTTTTAACCGCAAATTCACGGCCACCCAAAAAACGATGCCCTTGAGTTTTATTATCAGCAGCAACACCATCCACTATAAACTTCAAGGGCTTACCAGCAAACACACAAAGAATAGAATGAAGCGGCCGTACCCAGCGCAAACGACTTGTTCCCCAGCGCATTGATTTCGGCCATGGAAAATTCCGAACAACGTTTGTTACAACTTCAGAAATGATGCTCTCAGCAGTGCGCCCTTCACGATCAATCACAGCCACATAGAACTGCCCCTTTTTATCATCATGAATTTCACACTCTTCTAAAGTAAGGCCCGTGCTGCGCAAAAAACCTTCTAGCGCTTTTTCAGGTGCATCAATGCGAGGCCCTTTGCGCTCTTCACGCACATCAGATGATTTTTTAGGGATGCCATCAACAGTAAGGCAAAGACGGCGCGGTGTTTCAAAATGACGAACTTCACCAAAATCCAAACCAGCCTCTTTAAGCCCTAAAGTCACCAATCGAGCCAAATCCTCTCCCGCTTTTTTTTGCATACGAGAAGGAATTTCTTCAGAAAAAAGTTCAAGCAATAATTCAGACATAGGCCATCCAGAAAAATAGTTCAGTTCGAAAAAAAGTTAAGGAGTTTTAAAATTTAACACTGGTTAAAACAGCGATTAAATTATCAAATCCAAAATAAAATGAGAGCGGTGCAACCAGTAATAGCGTCACCAAAAAAAGCATGCCCAATAATGGCCAAACCGTTTCAACAATCCAACCGATTAAAAACGTAAACGCAGCCAGCAAAAACGCAAACAAAAGCCCTAATGGAAGTACAAACCCAAGATGAGTGCTTGCAACAGGTCCATCACTTGGCCCATAAAAATAAAGGCTGCCAACAATGAAAAGACCTAACAATCCGCCAAGCAATGTACAAATCCCTGAAAACACACCAGGTTCAGGCAATTCATCCAGCACACCCTCTTGCTCTAAATCATCACTCATCTGAAAATCTCTTTTTCTTTTATTTTTGCTTTTCAAAAGCCAAGAATATTATCAAAGCATTCAAAATTTATTCAGCTGCCTCAGCTTCAACGGGCTCAGCACCACCAGCTTCAGTCTCCAGCCAAGCAGTACAACAAGCTTTCGCTAAATCTCTCACTTGTAAAATATACGATTGCCGCTCGGTTACAGAAATCACACCGCGCGCATCAAGGAGGTTAAACAAATGGCTAGCCTTAATACATTGGTCATATGCTGGCAAAACACACCCATGACCTCCATAAGTGCCTGTTCCCTTCCCTTGCTCAAGCAATGAATTGCACTCAGCTGCAGCATCTTTAAAATGCTGGAACAATTTTTCAGTATTGGCATATTCAAAGTTATGACGAGAATATTCTTGCTCAGCTTGCAAGAACACATCTCCATAATTCACACGAGCTTCCCCTTCACCGCCATTAAAGTTAAGCTCATAAACATTATCAACGCCTTGGCAATACATAGCCAAGCGCTCTAAACCATAAGTGAGCTCACCCATCACCGGCGAACAATCAAAACCACCAACCTGCTGAAAGTAAGTAAATTGAGACACTTCCATGCCATCACACCAAACTTCCCAGCCAAGCCCCCATGCACCAAGTGTCGGGCTTTCCCAATCATCTTCCACAAAACGAATATCATGAGATGACATATCTATCCCAATCGCCTCTAAACTTTTTAAGTAAAGTTCCTGAATATTAGGTGGAGATGGTTTGAGCACAGTTTGAAACTGATAATAATGCTGCAAACGGTTAGGGTTTTCACCATAGCGTCCATCTGTTGGCCGCCGAGACGGCTGAACATAAGCTGCATTCCATGGCTTTGGTCCAAGCGCTCTGAGCACGGTAGCCGGGTGAAATGTCCCAGCACCAACCTCAACATCATAGGGTTGCAAAACAACACAACCCTGCTCTGCCCAATAGAGTTGCAATGTCAAAATCAAATCCTGAAAAGATTTGGTCGGTTGCAAAGTGCGATTAGTCATATTCAAAGCCATTAAAACCTGTTGTCAGTGAGAAAAAATCATTAATTCATCAAAAGGTTTTAACCGAACTCACCTCTATAAGCTACTAAGATTTTAGGCGAATTGCGTATCTCCCAAAAGTGGGCCCCGGTTTTGGGATAAAAGATACGCATAAACAAAAAATTTGAGTAGCATTCAATCAAATAAATCAAAAAATATGCTCGAAAACTCAATCCACAATCAAATAAAACAAACGGGGCCTTAAACCCTTAAATAAAATGTTTATACTACATCACTTGCCCATATTTGATGAGTTTACGGCCTGACTGTTGCTCATTTGCTATTGGCCACAAGCCTGAACCTCCTTATTCTGCATTAACTATGATGAAATGTGGAATTTGATCCATGAATTTTTCATTTCACCTCAACAACGCAAAAATAAAACAAATAAAAATCAAAATGTTAAAGAGAAAAAGCGTTGTTTTTTGGGAAAAGCAAATTGTAAGTATAGTCGGGAATGTGAGTCATGCTATCTGGGTCTTTCAAAAATAATCACGTCCAATGCTTTGCAGCCAAACCTCCAAAATGGCAGGCCGCCCCCATAAAGAACAAAAAAACAAACAATAACAAATCACCCAAACTGAGAAAACAAACCGCGCTTTATTGCCTAATTGGCCTCATTTCTTTTCTTTTTATCGCGCTGGAGGCAACAACACACCCCTCAGTTGCTTTTGCTCAAGCCAATAAACCAGTTCAAAAATCAGTCATTATTGATCGTGCTTATTTTTTCAAACAATTCCGCAAAAAATTCTATCCTATCAAAGAGAAAGAAAAATACCTCATTGATCGCTATGAGCGCCTCTTTAACTATTGGGACACTCAACCACAACTAACCGATTTGCGTTGGCTGGCTTATATCTTGGCCACCACCTATCATGAAACCGGCCGTAGCATTAAAGCGGTGCGAGAATGTTTCGGTAAAACAGACCAAGCCTCAATTAATTGTGTTACCCGGCTTTATCGTCGTGGCCGCATTAAGAGAAACTACGCAAAAATTGATAAGAAAACCGGCAAATCCTATTTTGGTCGTGGTCACGTTCAACTAACCTGGGCTTTCAATTATAAACGCATGGGTAAAGAGCTTGGCATGAAAGACCAAGTTTATGTAAACCCAGATCTCGCCCTTCATCCAGATACATCAGTCGCCATCATGTCAGAAGGCATGATCAAAGGTCTCTTTACTGGCAAGCGCTTGTCACAATATTTCAACGCCCGCACAACCAACTGGGGCGGTGCGCGCCGTATCATTAACGGGATGGATAAATATAAACTCATCGGCGGTTATGGCCGAAAATTCCACGCAACCCTTCGTGTTATTCCAGGCAAACCCAAAACAGATGACCCCAAAGATGGGCCAACAGATGAACCAAAAGTCGCCACTTGCGATGGGGAAACCATACCTCAAAGCTGCTTGAACAAACTTAAAGCTGAGCTCGCTTTACTCACTGGTAAATATGAAGATCAAAACAAAATCTATCTAGCTAACTTGTCTGATAATAAAACCCTGGCAGATAAGGTAAGAGATCTCACCTTAGAACTCGAAACTTTAAAAACAGATACACCAGACATAACCGCAGAACTTGCCAGCCTGAAAAGCGCTCACCAAGATTTAGAAAATCGCTATAAAACAATCCAACAACAAAACAAAGCAAATGAAGACGAAAAATTTCGCCTTGCTGAGTT
>JAEPQF010000063.1 GCA_017640685.1 Hyphomicrobiales bacterium | reverse complement strand
TGTCTACACCCTCGGAATCCCTGGCCTGAGAACCATCACATTCGCAGTTGGTTTTTTCTGTCAAATCATCATTGGTTTAACAGCCCTTGGCGTACTTTAAGAATTGGAGAAAATGATGAAAGTTTATGAATACAACCCCTTTCCAAATCCTCGCAGAGTGCGCATGTTTCTTGCAGAAAAGGGCATTAGTGATGTTGAATTTGTGCAAGTTGATGTTCCTTCTGGTGAACATCGCACTGAGGCGTTCTTAAAGAAAAACCCGTCAGCTGCTGTCCCTGTGCTGGAGCTTGATGATGGAACATGCATTAGCGAAAGTTTCGCGATTGGGCGATATTTCGAAGATGCTTACCCCGAGCCAAAACTAATGGGAACGACGCCAAAAGAAACGGCTGTGATAGATATGTGGCATAGGCGCGTTGAGCAATCACTCATGGGAAGTACGGTAACTTATTTTCACCACGCTACCGAAGGATTAGGACCACTTGAGCTTTATCAAAATAAAGACTGGGGTGAAAAAAATAGAGAAATGGCGCGTGCGGGCATGCAGCAATTAAATGAGCAACTGGCCACGAACAAATATGTTGCTGGCGATAGCTATTCAATTGCAGATATTACAGCCCTTTGTGCCATCGACTTTGCTCTCTTCATCAAAACCGAAAAACTAGAAGACTACCCCAACATCAAACGTTGGTATGATGATGTTTCTAACAGACCAAGCGCAGCGGCTTAAAGTGAGGTGATATGTCAAAACAAGTTGCGATCATCGGAGGAATAGGAACAGCCTCTGAGTTCAGTCGGGTCTTATTAGAAAGACTGCTAACTGAAAATTACTATGTAGTAGGTATAGCAAGATCAGAGAATAACAAATCTGAATTGATCAAAAACTTTCAAGAAAATCAAAATTCTGAAATGATACTTGGAGATTTAAATGATCAAACTTTTGTCAAAACTGAGATAGATAGACTTGAAAAAGAAGTTGGACAAATTGCTGTTTATATTCACAATCCAGCGCAACTTGTTTTGAAACCATTTCTTGAATGCACTATAGAAGAGTTCAGTGAAAGTTGGGAAGCAATGGTTAAATCTGCGGTGACAGTTAGCAGAGAAGTTATTCCCAAAATGGTCTCTAATAAGGCGGGAACAATTCTTTTCACAGGGGCAACAGCATCCTTAAAAGGAAACGCAAAATCAGGCCCGTTCTCTTCAGCCAAATTTGCACTAAGGTCATTAAGCCAATCATTAGCAAGGGAGTTTCACCCCAAAGGTGTGCACATTGCCCATGTGATCGTTGATGGCATCATTGAAGGAGAAAGGGCGCAAAATAAATTTAATTTGCCATTAGATCAATGTATGAAAGCATCCAGTTTGGCGGAGCAATATATTAATTTAATCAATCAAGAAAGTTCATGTTGGTCTCAAGAGATTGACTTGCGTCCATACAGGGAGGTCTTTTAATGAGTGATACAAATATCAATTTGGATTTTTCAAAACAAGTCATCATAGAAACCGATAAAATGGAATGGAGCCCTTCACCCCTGCCAGGCGTTGATCGCAGACGCTTAGAAAGAGAAGAAGCTGAAGCAGGTCGCGCTACGTCAATAGTGCGCTATGCGGCGGGCTCATCATTTTCAAGTCACACTCATGGCGGCGGTGAAGAGTATTTCGTACTCGATGGGATTTTTTCAGATCAATCAGGTGATTATGGCAAGGGCTATTATGTTCGAAACCCGCCAGGTAGCAGCCATGCTCCTCACAGCGAAGAGGGGTGCACAATTTTCGTCAAATTATGCCAAATGGAACATGAAGGTGAGCCACAGGTGAACCTTGATACAAACAAGGCTGAATGGCAGCAAAATGCGATGAAAGGGCTCAGCCAAATGCAACTCTTTCAAAATCATCGAGAACATGTTCAACTTGAAAAGCTGGCACCAGAAACTGAACTAACAATAACAACGGATGAAGCTCGCTTAGAAATATTGATTTTAGAGGGATCAATCGACTTAGAAGGTGAAAATTTTGATAAATTCACTTGGATACGTTTGCCCAAACAAAGCGAAGCAGTTATGAAAACTAAGAACGGTTGTTGCTTTTGGAGCAAACGCGGAGCAATTTAAGGATAATCGATAGGCTTCATGGAGAATACTGCAGTCAATACAAAAGATAAAATTCTAGATATCAGCCAAGACCTCATACAAAAACGTGGGTTTAATGCGATTAGTTTTCAAGATATTGCAGATCTGGTTGGTATCAAGAAACCAAGTATTACCCATCATTTTGCTAGCAAAGAGGTGCTTGGCATTGCCGTTGTCCAACGATATCGCGAAACATTTGCCACAGCACTAAATCGATTAACTAATGATGAGAGCGTTTCAGCCAGAGATGCTCTCAATTTTTATTTCACTCCCTATCAAGATCTCGGTGAAACAGGAGATAAAATTTGCCTTTGTGCGTCTTTGGCCGGAGAATTTATGGCACTGCCAATAGATATGCAAAAGGAAGTCGCTTTATTTTTTAATGATCACTTAGCATGGTTAGAAGAAATTCTTGTGAAAGGGCAAAAGTTAGGCGAATTCAATTTCACTGAAAAACCGAAAGATTTAGCCCATCTCTTCGTAGATGCTTTGCAAGGTGCTTTAATTGTCCAAAGAGCAACACAAAACTTCTCCCAATTAGATCGCATCATTAGAACTTTGACCGTAAAACTAAAAAGCTAAAGCGCTTTCAATCTAAGGGCGCATGAAAAGACCAGTTTTTTTCACTAGAAAAGAAAATTTGTCGGTTTGTAGACAAAATCTGAATGTTTCTTGATTGAATAAAAAAGCGATTCATATCCTCCTTCTATCAAACGGCACATTTAGATAACTTTAGATAATAATCCTGAAAATTCTCGAAATTTTTTTAGCATTATGGACAATTTGTCCACTTTACATCTCATCGAGTGGACAATTTAGCGACTTTGAAATGGCTCTAATCTGCACTACTATAGTGGAATAATAAAAGAAATATTGTCGGTACAATTATCGCAAAATTAAGAGCACATCTAAGAGTTCGTTTTAAAAATACAAAGCTTCAAAACTTAAAAACGACTTAAAGAAAATGTGCCAACTGCTTTAGAAACTAGTTGCTAAAGGATATAGGGGAAGTCTTACAAACATCATCATAATGCACAATTTAATAAGCTACTGCTCAATAAGCTAAATTCAAAACTTCAATTACACTGAAATTTAAAATTAGCTTCATTGTAAAAACTGATGAAAAGAAAAGACCCCCATTTGATAATGCAAGCCGAGCGATCACTCAAGCAGAGTGATTTTTAAAGTCATTTTTAAATGACCAATGCTCGGAACATAAGTTTGGGAGGGCTTATCTTGAACAGTGCAACTCTAAACCAAAATAGGGTGTTAGCTGAAGAAGATCTATTAAGAGTGAATCTCTATCGCTTACTAGCGCGGTGCCTTTCTTCACCAATTGACAAACCCTATCTATCAATTCTTTCTAATCTCCAAGGCGATGACACTGAACTTGGGCAAGCGTTTACATCGCTTGCCAAAAGTGCCGCCTCAGCAGATGAAGAACAAGCTGCAGAAGAATACCAAAACCTCTTTATCGGCCTTGGCCGCGGCGAACTCCTCCCTTATGCATCCTATTATTTAACTGGCTTTCTAAATGAAAAACCTTTGGCGAGGTTGCGTAATGACATGCTTCCTCTCGGCATAGAAAGAGACCCCGAAATCAAAGAACCAGAAGATCACGCGGGTGCGCTAATGGATATGATGGCCGGTTTAATTGACGGATCTTTTGGTGAACCTCAAACACTTTCAATTCAAAAGAAGTTTTTCGAAAATCATATCGGAGAATGGACCCCCCATTTCTTTAAAGATTTACAAACAGCAAAAGAAGCAAGGCTCTATCGCTCCATTGGAGCTGTCGGCGAAATGTTTATCGAAATTGAAAAAGCGGCATTTGAAATGTAGCACAGCCAACGAGGTGAGTGGTGTAGGTGGCGAATTTTAAGAATAGAAAATCGAAAAGGCCCACCAATAAGATTGTCAAAAGGCCCAATAAAAGCAAAAGCTAAGGGCAGGTAAACGTCTCTGATTGCAATAGAATAAGAGACAAAAGGTGGAAAGAAAGGAGTGAAAAATGACCGAAAAGCTTAAACAAGTTGAAGAAAGTCACACAGAAACAGTCAGTCATGACCGTCGTGGATTTCTAAAGCTTGCTAGCATCGGAACTGTTGCAAGTGGTGCTGCTCTTTTGAGCGGACAAACAGCAACAGCTAAAGATGTAGCTGTAGAAAATTCGACTGATGATGCGGGTTACAAAGAAACCGAGCATGTCAAAACATTTTATGCGTCAGCTAGGTTTTAGTTCGAAAGGTAAAACGAAGCTCGAACGTGAATATAATAATAAAACCAATCATTTAATTTGAAGACTGCAAATTCAAACGGAGATAAAAATGCTCAGAAAAAAGACAAATGGGGTTGCGAATGGCTCCCGGCTGTCCTCTGTGCTGTCAAGCTTTAAGGGAACGGTCGTAGATCGTCGTAGCTTCCTTAAAAAATCCGGCCTAACATTAGGCGGAGCAGCAGCCATATCCACAGTTGGTGGTGGAATGGTACGGAAAGCCAAAGCCGCAAAAGTCAGTGCTTACGGTAAAATGGATATCAAAAAGTCTGTTTGTACTCACTGTTCAGTGGGCTGTACAGTTCTAGCCGAAGTTTCCAACGGTGTGTGGGTCGGCCAGGAACCAGGTTTTGATAGCCCGTTTAACCTTGGGGCACACTGCGCGAAAGGGGCATCAGTAAGAGAGCACGCCCATGGTGAGCGCCGCTTAAAATATCCAATGAAATTGGTCAACGGCAAGTGGAAGCGTATCTCATGGGATGAAGCCATCAATGAAGTTGGCGACAAAATGCTGGATGTGCAAAAAACAGCAGGTCCAGACTCAGTTTATTGGCTCGGCTCAGCGAAACACAGCAATGAGCAAGCTTACTTGGTGAGAAAGTTCGCTGCCTACTTTGGCACAAACAATGTCGACCACCAAGCACGTATTTGTCACTCAACCACAGTGGCCGGTGTTGCAAACACCTGGGGCTATGGTGCCATGACAAATTCATATAACGACATCCATAAATCAAAAGCCATTTTCCTTATTGGCGGTAACCCAGCTGAAGCACACCCCGTGTCTCTCTTGCACTTACTAAAAGCCAAAGAGGAAAATAACGCACCACTTATTGTGTGTGACCCAAGATTTACTCGGACTGCTGCACATGCGGATGAATATGTGCGCTTTCGCCCGGGTACCGACGTTGCCCTCATTTGGGGTATTCTCCATCACATTTTTAAAAATGGATGGGAAGACAAACAGTTCATTAAGCAACGTGTTTGGGGTATGGACCAAATTCGTGAAGAAGTTGCGAAATGGACACCTGAAAAAGTTGAGAATGTTACAGGCACACCTGGCTCTCAATTAGAGCGTGTTGCAAGAACCTTGGCTGAGCATCGTCCTGGTACCGTGATTTGGTGTATGGGTGGCACACAGCACACCAATGGTAACAACAACACAAGAGCGTACTGTGTTCTTCAACTAGCGCTGGGCAATATGGGTAAATCAGGTGGCGGAACCAACATTTTCCGTGGCCACGACAATGTACAAGGTGCAACAGACCTTGGCGTTCTCGCCAATACTTTGCCAGGTTATTATGGTCTCTCTGCTGGCGCTTGGGCTCACTGGTCCAGAGTGTGGGAAGAAGATGCCGAATGGCTCAAAGGTCGCTTTGCCGTGATGAAAACAAAAGACGGCAAAAACAAGAAAATGATGCACGAGAAAGGTATTCCCGTTTCTCGCTGGATCGACGGTGTACTTGAAGCCAAGGATAACATCATCCAACCAGATAACACCAAAGTGATGGTGTTCTGGGGCCATGCACCAAACTCTCAAACCAGACTACCAGAAATGCGCAAAGCAATGGGTATGTTGGATATGTTGGTCATTATCGATCCATACCCAACCATGTCCGCTGTGTTGCAAGATCGTAAAGATGGGGTCTATCTCCTACCAGCTTCAACCCAGTTTGAAACTTATGGATCTGTAACAGCATCAAACCGTTCGCTTCAATGGCGTGAAAAAATCATGGAGCCGATGTTTGAATCTCTACCAGATCATACAATTGCCTATAAGCTGGCGAAAAAACTTGGCTTTGCTGATCGTTTGTTCCGCAACATCAAGGTCAATGGTGAAGAACCATTGGTTGAAGATATCACGCGTGAATTTAACAGAGGCATGTGGACCATTGGTTACACAGGTCAATCACCAGAACGTATGAAACTTCATATGGCGAACCAGCACACCTTTGATCGCACAACCTTGCGCGCCAATGGTGGCCCTGCTGATGGTGAATATTATGGTATGCCATGGCCATGTTGGGGCACCGCTGAAATGAAGCACCCAGGCACTGCAAACCTTTATGATCCATCATTACCAGTGGCAAAAGGTGGTCTTTGCTTCCGTGCGAGATTTGGCGTGGAGAAAAATGGTGACAACCTTCTTGCTGAAGGCTCTTACCCTGTTGGCTCAGAAATTAAGGATGGATATCCTGAATTTACAGTCGGCATGCTAAGAAAACTTGGCTGGCTTGGTGACATGACGGAAGCTGAAATGGCAGCCATTAAAAAGGTTGCAGGCTCAGATGATGAAGCCAAGCTTGATAAAGTGAATTGGAAGCTTGACCTCTCAGGCGGCATTCAGCGGGTTGCGATCAAACATGGTTGTGCGCCGTTCGGTAACGCAAAAGCAAGAGCTGTGGTCTGGACCTTCCCTGATCCAGTGCCACTACACCGCGAGCCGCTTTACACCAAACGCCGTGATCTATTGGCTGAATTCTCAACCTATGAAGACAAAACCTTCTGGCGGTTGCCAACAGCTTATAAATCCATTCAGGAGAAAGACTTCTCCAAGGATTTCCCAATGATCATGACATCAGGTCGTTTGGTGGAATATGAAGGGGGTGGTGATGAAACACGCTCCAACCCTTGGCTGGCGGAACTTCAACAAGACATGTTTGTTGAAATCAACCCAGCTGACGCCAACAATTTGGGTATCAGAGACAAAGACACTGTCTGGCTTCACAGTCCAGAAGGTGCCAAGATTAAAATCCAGGCAATGATAACTGAGAGAGTGGGACGAGGCGTTGTCTTCACACCATTCCACTTTGGTGGTCATTATCAGGGTGAAGATCTTCGCTCTAAATACCCAACTGGTGCTGATCCAATTGTCCTGGGTGAGGCCTGTAACACGGCTCAAACCTATGGCTATGACAGCGTTACTCAAATGCAAGAAACCAAAACGACGCTCTGCCGTATTGAGCGCGCGTAAATCTTAGGAGGAATAAAAATGGCTAGAATGAAATTCCTCTGTGACGCAGAACGTTGCATCGAATGTAATGCCTGTGTGACAGCTTGTAAAAACGAGCATGAGGTTCCCTGGGGTGTTAATAGACGCCGCGTTGTGACCATCAATGATGGTAAAGCAGGTGAGCGATCCATTTCGGTAGCTTGTATGCACTGCTCAGATGCGCCATGTATGGCCGTCTGCCCTGTTGACTGCTTCTATCAAACAACTGATGGCGTAGTTCTACACTCAAAAGATCTCTGCATTGGCTGTGGTTATTGCTTCTATGCGTGCCCGTTTGGCGCGCCGCAATACCCACAAGCATCCAACTTTGGCTCTCGTGGCAAAATGGACAAATGTACTTTCTGTGCCGGTGGCCCAGAAGAAAACATGTCAGGGGATGAGTTCCAAAAATATGGACGCAACCGTCTCGCAGAAGGCAAGTTACCATTGTGCGCAGAAATGTGCTCAACCAAAGCTCTATTGGCGGGAGACGGTGACACTGTTTCCGATATCTACCGTCAGCGTGTCGTAGCCCGTGGCTTCGGCTCAGGCGCGTGGGGCTGGGGAACAGCTTATGATCGCAAAACAGGTGGTTAATCCCCTCCAACCTGTTTAAAGCGATACGGGCTCAATAGTCCGGATCAAAACATAATGAGGAGATTGCAGAGAAATTTGTTGTCTCCTCATTATACGAATTTTCTGAACAAGCGTTTCAAAAGCTTTTCAGGAAAGTGAGAGTGAAGTGCGCAAAGCACAATCAACCTAGAATAAAAGCAAGCCAGAATAAAAACTCACTTAAACGAAACTCTCTAAAGAGTGGGCCCTAAAATTTAAGTGTGCAGGGAGATGAAAATGAAGAGCCTCGATTTAACAAGTTTAACATCCTTAAGGTACGATAGATATGGTGTTAAAAAAAGTGCCAAGCTAAATCAAAAAAAATTCCTTCCCATAGGATCTCTAAATTTTGCAGGCAGTTATATCACTGGATTAATGATAGTAGTGCTTGTTTTATTCATTGCCGGAGTTGCAGACATCTCAACAGCAAAGGCTGAAAGCTCAGTTCGCCCACCTGCAAATGCTGTTAAAAATGTCATCAATAAAGATGCAGCGAAAAAATTTCAAACAAACAAAATTCCTGGCGCTGTTCTTTCGAGAAGTTCAGATTCAGACACATGGCGCGCTATTCGCCATGGTGTGAAAGGCAATGTTTCAATTCCAGATAAGAAAGCTGGTATCTTGGTGCAAGATGCGGGTGAAAGTTACAGAGCCATTAGAAACGGTCCTCTGTTTAGTTATCTAGGGTTTTCAATGCTAGGTACCTTGGTTCTCCTGGCTATTTTCTTTGCCATACGAGGAAAGATTAAAGTCGACAAAGGTTTATCGGGTAGGAAGATAAAACGCTTTTCAACGATTGAACGGACAGGCCATTGGCTCATGGCGATCTCATTTATCATTCTTGGGATTAGTGGTCTAAACATTACCTTTGGCAAATCCGTCATCATGCCCATCATCGGTAAAGATGCATTTGGGCCCTTTACTCACTTCTTAAAACTAACTCACAATTACATCGCGTTTGCATTCATGCTTGGCCTAACCATCGCATTTGTCTGCTGGGTGGTTCACAATCTTCCTAACCGCGGTGACATTAATTGGATCCTTAAGGGTGGTGGTATCTTCAAAAAAGGTGAGCATCCACCAGCTGGTAAATTTAACGCAGGACAAAAACTCATTTTTTGGGCGGTGATGATTGGTGGTCTGTCATTGAGCGTCTCTGGCTGGGCACTCATGTTCCCATTTGAGTACTCATTCTTCTCAAGCACGATGTCAGCATTTTCAGCTATTGGTATAGATTTAGGTAGTTGGCTAGGCATGGGACAAGCTCCCTACAGTGTCATCCAAGAACAGCAATATAATAATATCTGGCATGCGATTGTCGCTGTCTTAATGATTTGCTTAATCTTGGCTCACATCTATATCGGCTCAGTCGGTATGGAAGGGGCGTATGATGCCATGGGCTCTGGTGATGTAGATGAAAACTGGGCACTAGAGCACCACTCTCTTTGGGTGGAAGAAGTCAAAGCTCAAGAAAAAGATGTTGGCGGTACCAATATTCAAGCAGCTGAGTAGATTTCTAAAATGAAAGAGAAGAGGAACCAAAATAGACGGGAGAAAGAGTGTGCGTAAAAGCTCACCCTCAAAGCGTTTCGCCCAAAAGTGGCCACCGGTTTTGGGAGGAAAGAAACGCTTCAACAAAGCATCTAAGCAGTTCTGTGAATTTATTGAAAATAGAACTGCGATTGAAGCTGTGAAATTTTCCAATATCAGAAAAACAATCACTGCACTGGTTATTATGCTAGGTGCAGTGATTGCTTCTGAATTAGTTATTGGGAAAGTCTTTTCTCAAAATTATATGCAAATAGCTTTCGCAAATCAGGCTGTGTTACCTGAAAAATTAAAAGGGCATGGCGGCCCAGTTAAATCTATTGAACTTGATGGTGAAGATAGGTTGGCGCTCAGTTCTTCCTTTGACTATTCAATCATTCTTTGGGATCTCTCAAATAAAAAGGGTAAAATCAAACATCGAATGCTTGGGCATAATGCCGGCGTGAATGATGTCGCCTTTGTTCCAAATGGAAAGCACCCGCCTAAAAAAGCGGTGTCAGTTTCAGATGATGGAAGTTTTGCAATTTGGGATTTAAAAGCAGGACAATTATCGAAATTAATCGAAGATACAGGTGATAAAGTTCTTGATGTTACCGTCAGCCAAAATGGAAAATTTGCAGCCACCGCCAGATGGGATGGGTCCGCAAGATTATTCGACATTGAACAGCAAAAACAGGTGAACATCTTTAAAGGTCACAGAGGAAATGTGAACTCTGTGATTTTTGGCAAAGATAATCAGGGGCGGGATAACGGTCTTTTATTTTCAGCCTCTTATGATGGAGATATCCGGGCGTGGCATTTTGCAAAAGATGCCACAAAAACAAATATCCAACATGGCAGCATCATTCATTCAAATGGATGGGGCATTAATGTTATTCACCTAATGCCAGGTGGAGATGAAATACTATATGGCTCATTAAATGGAGATGTAACCCTGCTGAATATTAAAACCAGGGAAACAAAAATAGTTGGGAACTTCAAACATCCAATTCTATCATTAGCTATAAATAAAAATTCCGGCTGGTTGGCTATCGGCTCCAGTGACGGATTTATCCGAATTTTTAATCTGGCAACATTTAAACAAATTGAACAATATAAAAATTTCATCGGCCCTGTATGGGGGTTGGCATTTTCTAAAAATGGCAAAACCCTTTATCGTTCTGGCCTCGATGATTTTGTGAGCAGATGGCAAGTCTCTCCAAAAGAAGGTTTTAAAATAAGTGATAATTTGCAACCAAGACGATTTCAAATCAAACGATCAACAGACCCAGGGGAAATTGAGTTTCAAAGAAAATGTTCAGTTTGCCACACATTAGAGCCAGATGACAAAAATAGAGCAGGCCCAACACTTTACAATTTATTCGGAAGAGAAGCCGGCACGCTTGAAGGTTATAAATATTCAAAAGCACTCATCGCTTCTAAATTAATCTGGAATGAAGAAACAATCGGGCGGCTCTTTGATGAAGGCCCAGACATCGTAACTCCAGGATCAAAAATGCCCATTCAAAGGTTGAAGTCCATTGATCGAAGAGATGCATTGATCAAATTTTTAAAAAAAGCGACGGCACCACAAACTCAAGAAAAAAATTAAACCACTTTAACCGAGATGAAAAATAAAGAAAAATAGGAAGAGATATGAAAGCAATTTTAATAAGTATCGGGTTAGTTCTACTCATAGGCATCGTTTCATCATTTATTTTAAATGGAAGTTTAAATCAAACTTCATCTGAAGCCTTTCAGAGCAAATCAATTCGTCTCTAAAATCGGGTGAAACGAGATTGCTAATGAGTGTGTAATTTAGAGGAAAAGAAATAACAAAAATAATGGATCAAACCAAGATTACATTTCCACCTCTTTTAAATGGTCATGAATTTCATGAAACCAATCCATTAACAACATCTGACGTAAATATAATCAGTGAAAGTCCCGTACGAGCAACCAAACTTATTTTAGACACTCATAAAAAAATTAAAGATAAAAAATTAGGCGCTGGAGATTTGGTTTGGTCAACCTCAACAGATGTCGCCCATTGCGCTGTTGTTTTGGAGCCGGAAATATCTGCAGAAAAAACTTTAACCATGGTACCCATGGCAATGGTTACCATCGCAGATTGTCTAGGGGCTATTTGTCCGCCAAATTTAGGAATAACATTTAGATGGCCTGGGCAAATTTTTGCAAACGGGGCAAGAATTGGGAATGTATCATTATATTTCCCCACTCTCACATCTTATGATGAAATTCCTGACTTCGCCGTTTTATCCATCGCGTTAAATATCAAATGGACAGATGAGAAAAACACAAGCCTTCAAACGGAACCCGGTAATGATTTGAGAAAAACTGTACTTCATGAAGAAGGCGCAGGGGATATTGACCGTTCTCAAATCATAAGTTCTTGGTCTCGGCATTTTCTTACCTGGTTAGACACTTGGCAGCAAGAAGGCTTCGAGCCTATCCATGAAAATTGGTTGTTTAGAGCTGCAGACAGAAATGAGCAAACAGAAATAAGAGGAAGCAATCAAACATTCAATGGCCAATTTATTGGCTTGGATGAAATCGGCGGAGCGCTACTTAAATCGGAAAGTGGCAACATGCATCTAATAACATTAAAAGAAATCTGGCAAAAAAGCCCTAATAGTCAATTAGGCTAGATAGGTATTTTTCAATGAGTGAAAGCCTTGAAATGGAAGATCTAAGAATTATTTGGAAATCCTCTGGTCTGCATTTAACGCAAAAAGATAAAAATGGGTGGTTAATCGTAACGGATGATCTTTTGCGGGCCTATTACACGCGCCCAGAAATACATCCTGTAGAAGAGTCATGTGAGCAAGAACATATTATATTTGAAAAGCTCATGGCCACTCCTTCTATAGAGATTACAGAACATGAACTTGAACAAATAAAAGATCAAGACACGGTCGAAAATTACAAAATAATTTTAAGTTTCAGAGATCACCTTTTAAAACACAAAACAATTGAGCAATCATATTTAGCTCTTTTCAATAAAAAGAATAAGCTCTCCATCCCAAGTTTATTCATCATTCACATGGTGCATCTTATTATAAGCGGCCTCCTCGAAAATGAGAAAAACCCCTATATTGTTCGTGCCAGTGAAATCTTGTTCCGTGAACAATTGGTCACAAATCAAAACGAACAAATTATGCTCGCGGATAAAGAGGCCGTCGAAACTTATAAAGAAACAGGTGGGCTTGGCGGTTTGGGGAGCTTGCTGGCAGAAGCCGGTAAACAACACCAAAACATCACACTCGATGTGCTAACAGAAACCAATAAAAATAATTATTGGGAAAGGGCAGACCAGTTCAATTATGCCCTGGATTATAGATACACAGAACAAGGCCCCGATGCATTAGCAAATGTCTTAAGCAAATGGATTGACCACATGTTAGGGGTCGAAGTTCGGGTTCAAGCCATGCAGTCAATTAAGGATGAGCATTGGTCCTGGCACATAGGTTTGGATGAGCAATCTACACAAATATTAAACAACCTTTATGAAGGCAAAACTCTAGATGAAAATGCCATAAATAACTTCGTTGGATTGTTCCGATTAGAGTTCAAGAACAAGACAGATGTCATCAATGAAATGCAAGGAAAAGCGGTCTATTTAGGCCTCGCCATGTCAGATCAAAATACGATAAATTTAAAGCCACAAAACGTACTAATGAACTTACCTCTGAAGGCCGTAAATTAATCAAAAACAATAGGTGAAAATAGATAAAACTTAGCTGGAAAAACTGCTTGTAAAATTCAAAAAAATGGGACCGAATTTTGAGTTAAAAATCGATCCCACAGAGCAGTTGAAAAGGAGAGAAAAAGAGCACTTATTTCGTCTCATCTTCCATTAAAAAATCATCAATTGTAAGGCCTGCTTTTTCAGCAGAAATATAGTCATCAGTTGTGCGTGGTACAGGGCGTTTTGCAAGAGCAAATGGGTCCCCATCATTTGTCTCGGCCATAACCTCTAAGCGACATGTTTCACACATTTTTAACAAGCGAGCATTCTCACTGCTTTCAAACATTCTGTGTGTTCCAGCAAGTTGTTTTGAAATTTTTTCAATGGTTGATTTTGCTGCAAAAGGAGTGCCGCAGCGAATGCATTCAAAAGGCTCCTCTTCATTTAAAGTAACCGGCTGCATTGCAGAAGGCAGTAAGTTTAAACGCGGTGTTAAACCAATAGCATCTTCAGGGCACGTACTTTGACAAAGACCACATTGAACACAAGCTGTTTCAACAAAACGAAGCTCAGGTCTGTCAGGATTATCTCGAAGAGCATCAGCCGGACAAGCAGAAACACATGACAAACAAAGCGTGCATTTATCCGTGTCTACAGAGATCAGACCATAAGGGGCATCTTCACTTAAAGAGACAATGTCAACATTTTCAGAACTGGCATCTGCTAATGCGCCAATACCCATGCGAGCAATTTCTCTCTTACTTCCAAGAGGAACAAATGTCTTTTTAGAAATGGGGTCCTTTTTAGGCAGATCCCAAACCTTGCCCTCAAAATCATCAGGGTCTGTTGAGTAAATGAGATGCAACCGATCTTCCTCGAAGCCAAGACCAGAAAGAATAGATTGACTAACCGCAATCTCTTTTTGCAAGGCTTCATATTCTTCACTCTGGCGCTCATCTCCAAGAACAACGATGTGAGTAAACCCTGCAGCAAAAGCTGCCAGCAAAGCATCATGACCAATGCCAGAAGGGCTGTGAACCTCAAGAGGAATTAGTGAGCCAGGTAAACCACGACCATAGCGAGCACTCAATGAGATAAGCTCAAGTCCTTGATTATTATCGTGAATTAAAAGAGAAGCTTTCGTGCCGCCTGCTTTGTAATAGGTGGTGGCCAGTGTTTGAATAGCCTTAATATGATCTGTTCTTTCTGGAAATAAGTAAGAAACAGCGCCAGTTGGGCAGTGAGCGGCGCAATTGCCGCATCCCCCGCATATGTCTAAATCAATCGCCACATGATCACCAGCAGAAGTGATAGCACCGGCCGGACAATTGTCCAAACATTTAGAACAGCCTATTTTTTGCGAGCGAGAATGTGCGCAAATATCAGCATTGTAATCAACATAAATTGGCTTTTCAAATTCACCAACTAAATCTGAAGCATCAAACACCGTGCGCATAACAGCAGCTGGATCTCCAATATCAGTACGAAAATATCCATCCCGGCTTTCATGCCTCGTGAATAAGGGGGAGCCTTCACGAAAGTCAACAATAACACTGCAGTCAGAGTGAACATTATCTTTTGAAGGAGAAAATTCTAAAGTAGATCTGGTAGAAGGAATAAGCGCTGCATAGTCATCAAGAGTGACTTTAAAATTGCCAAATGAACCAGTAGCTGTTTTCACCTTTCCTTTAAAAATAGGAAAGTCAAACTGGCCAGGAAGTATTAGATCGTCATCATCAGTTAAAACCAGTGTGACGGATAATTTTTGATTTAATAAAGCCGCAGCTTCAAAGCAATCTTGTCCAGAGCCAAGCACCAAACAAAGGCCATCACTGCTCAGAGTTTTCACTCGTGTGGGGCGCTCTTCAAGCATTGCATGGGCAGCAAGGGCAGCCATTTTAGGAGAAGAATTTTTAGCGTCAGAACTCCACCCAGCAAGTTCGCGAATGTTAAAAAAGGAGGGAGTTGCAGCACCCGCATCCTCAGCAATTTCAGTAAAAAAAGAAGCCTCTTGTGTGCAGCCAACACATAAAGAATTAGATCCAAGTTTTGCCTCAAAATCAGCAATGCCAGTGCGGCATAAATTGCTGTGAACAGGCAAGTCTCCAATCCCTAAATTCTCACCAATTTTCTTACCGTCAACGGGCATGGATTTTGCACAATTGCAAAGCAATAAAGTATGTTTGCTCATTGTCTATAATCTCCCTATACTATGACCTTATTTATAGTTATTCTAAATAATAGAAGACTATAAAAATGGCCGTGAAGCAAGCGAAAAAGGGGAGTTTGTTTTTGTGAAAAAAGAACTCAAAATTAACGTTGCTGTGATTGCAGAAATTCGCAAATCTAAATCCCATTCAAATGCTATATGGGCCGAAGATTATTGGATGCCAAGCTCCGTGATTTATGGCCATGTTAACCATGAAATAGGAGATGTAATTCGCCAAACAGAAATGGCGACAGCTTACTTCATGGGGCACTCAGAAATTTACTGTCACGCCAAAGAAACAGAAAGTTACATTCACAATTTTGAAAGTGAAGTACCCGCCATTTACGTTGTGCTAAGACGAGATGAAGAAGACGAACATCCACTCGATTATTTTGTCCATGCCGTTACTGTTTCTCCCTATGAAGCGCAAGATTATGCAGACCCAGCTGAAGATATTATTGAGCGCGTTCCTATGCCCACCAAAATAGCTGTCATGTTGATGGACTTTATTGATCAACACCATGTTGATGAACCGTTCAAAAAAAGAAAACGCAAAAATTTCAAACAAGAACCTCATCAATTTGGCAAAGATCCTATTTTCCAAAATATGTCTGCTCAAAGGAGGAATGGTTTAGATCAGGAAGGAGGGAAAAATGACGGATAAGGAAAAAACAGAAGAAACATTTATTAAAAGATGGTCGCGGCGTAAAAGTTCTGAAGAAGAAAAACTAACAGAAGAAGTCGCAAATGAAGAGCCGCTTAAAAATGAACTGAGTGAAGAAGCAAAACTCAAAAAGACGGAACAAGAAGAGGCCGAAGAAAAAGAAATGGCGGAAAATCGCGCGATTGCAGAAGCCATTGACCTTGAAACGCTCGACTATGAGTCAGACTTCCAGCCTTTCATGAAAAAAGGTGTGCCTGAAGCTTTAAAAAACCTTGCGATGCGCAAATTATGGACGAGCAATCCGATCCTCGCCAATGTGGATGGCCTGAATGATTATGATGAAAATTTTGCTGACCCAGCCCTTAATGTATTTAAATCTGATTGGAAAGTTGGCCGCGGCTTTCTAACAGAAGAAGATGATGAAAAAGAAAGATTAAGAAAGCTGGCACTAAAAGAAGAACAAGAAAAAGAAGAAGAAAAAGAAAACGCCTCACACATAGAGGGTGAGATGACCCAAGAGGAAAATGCTCTCACATCGGTTGATGAAGATGAAAACCAGGAACAGGGTGATGAAGAGACAATTGCTCAAGTCTTAGGTGAAAATTCTGTAAAAAATAACGATGATGCAATGAGTGAATTTCAAGGTTTAGAAACGCAATCTAAATTTGATGAAGTGTTGGAAGAAGCCCCTGTTGTAAAACGTGTATCTCTGCGTAGCCGTTTATTGGAAGATGAATAAGTGAGAGTAAGGTATTGAAATCATTGAGGACTGTGGAACAGATCATCTAACTGTAATTATTCATAAAAATGCAAAGGTCAGAAATGACATTAGAAATAAAATCAAAGCTGCTAGAAAAACTAAAAAAAGTTAAAGGCCCTAATTTAGAAGGAAATATCGTTGATTTAAATCTGATTTCTGAAATTCAATTAGATAGCAAAAAGGCAATTTTCTCAATTGCTGTGCCAGCTGAAAAAGCTGAAAGTTTAGAACCCTTAAGAGCAGCAGCAGAACAAGTCGCTAAATCAGTCGATGGAATTGAAAGCGCTTTGGTTATCCTCACCGCTGAAAAGGCAGACAAAGAGCTTACAGATAACCAACAAGCGGTAAGACCATCGCCATCAAGCGAAGAAATGGGCGCTGTGCCACCGCCTATGGCAAACGCCGCTGGCAATCCAACACAGCAGTTGGGGCTTCCACCAGGCATCAAATCAATTGTCGCGATCTCGTCAGGCAAAGGCGGTGTCGGCAAATCAACAACGTCTGTTAATATCGCACTTGCCTTACAAGCAAAGGGGCTGAAGGTAGGAATACTCGACGCAGATATTTATGGTCCCTCTCTACCGAGGCTATTAGGCATCTCAGGAAGGCCCACACAAGTTACAGGGCGAATAATAAAGCCATTAGATGGTTTTGGTATCAAAGTGATCTCTATGGGCTTTTTAGTCGATGAAGAAACCCCAATGATTTGGCGAGGGCCAATGGTCATTTCAGCCATAACCCAAATGCTGCGCGAAGTGCAATGGGGCGAGATTGATATGCTCATTGTTGATATGCCGCCAGGAACAGGAGACGTCCAGCTTACCCTGGCTCAACAAGTGCCTTTGGCAGGTGCGGTCATTGTCTCGACGCCGCAAGACCTGGCTTTGATTGATGCGCGTAAAGGATTGAACATGTTCCGCCAGGTGGAAGTACCAGTGCTTGGTATTATTGAAAATATGAGTTATTTCATTTGCCCGCACTGTGGAGATAAGCACGCTATTTTCGGTCATGGTGGGGCTGAAGAAGAAGCCGAGCGCATTGGCGTGCCGTTTCTAGGGGGAGTACCACTTCATCAAGATATACGCTCAAATTCTGATGCAGGAACCCCGATTATCATCTCTGATCCAGAAGGGGAACACGCAAAAACTTACAGCCAAATTACAGATAATATCTTGGGCCGTATTAAAGAAGAAGAAGAAATGATCAACCGTCCCTCAATCGTTATTGAGTAAGTGCTAATTTAAATAATTACATCTAAGTTGTTGATTATACTGATGGATCTGCCAGGTGATTGCGGAGCATTTCTTGAAATGATTTTGTCATTTCAGAGACAAATTCTTCTTGATCTTGAACTTCAAGGACATTTTTACACACATGAGCGCTATAGCGAGTAGCGGCATATAAAAAGGCCATGTGCAAATCAACAGCGGGCACGCGCTGATTGGTTCTATTCGCAACATTAATGAACTTGTCTGCAATATTCATAAATTGTTCCGGCGAAATATTGCGCTCTGGTTCACCATCATTCGTTTCAGTCATAATCTAACTAGCCTTGTAAAATATGTGTTTTTGAAATTGTTATAACAAAAACATCTTGGAGAACAACACCCAATCAATCAAGAGTTAGATAATAAAAATACTACAGTAAAAACTAAAAAACGCGGATGTTCTATGGGCATCTGAAGCGCCACTAAAAAAGAGTGGATGCAGAGCCGGTTGCTTGCGGGCAACCTAAAGGCCAATTAAAAGGCCGGGTTGCTCATTGCGGATGCCATGTGGGCATCTGAAGCAAAGAAATGCGGATGCTTTGTGGGCATCTGAAGCAAAGAAATGCGGATGCTTTGTGGGCATCTGAAGCAAAGAAAAGACAACCGAAGGCCCACTTAAAAAGAGCGCTACCAAAAAAACGAACCTTCATTTATATGATCTAATGTTTCGTCTTACTCGCTTTTGCAAAAGCAGCTGCAAATGGGTTGGAGCTATCAATCTCATCAGATGATTTCTTCTTCTTATCTGAACTGTAAGATTTATTATAGTGCCCCTGATCAGAGTTCCTATTGCTCACGGCATCTCGCTCAGCTTTACGAACTGCGTCCTGCCCATCAGCTGACTTCATAGAAAGCCCGATGCGTTTGCGCGCGACATCAACTTCAGTCACTCTCACTTTCACAATAGCACCGGTTTTAACAATCTCATGCGGGTCGCTAACAAATTTATCGGCCAGTTGTGAAATATGTACAAGACCATCTTGATGCACACCAATGTCAACAAAGGCTCCAAAATTAGTGACGTTCGTAACAACACCTTCAAGCTGCATGCCTTCCTTAAGGTCCGTTATTTTTTCAACGCCTTCAGCAAAACTTGCTACTTCAAATGTCGGGCGAGGATCTCGCCCAGGTTTATCAAGCTCTGATAAAATGTCAGTCACGGTCGGCACACCAAATTGCTCATCAGCAAAAGAGCGCGCATCAAGCCCTTTAAGAAAAGAGCTATCGCCGATCATTTGCTCAATGGCTTTGCCAGTTGTCTCAGCAATCTTTTTAACAACAGAATAAGCTTCTGGATGAACAGCGGATTGATCAAGAGGGTTCTTGCCATCACGAATGCGTAAGAAACCGGCCGCTTGCTCAAAAGCTTTCGGGCCAAGCCGAGCGACTTTTTTCAACTCTTGCCGAGATTTAAAAGCACCATTTTGATTGCGATAAGCAACGATGTTTGCTGCTAATGTTTGGTTTAAACCAGAAATTTGAGTGAGCAATTCAGCTGATGC
>JAEPQF010000062.1:383-19976 GCA_017640685.1 Hyphomicrobiales bacterium | reverse complement strand
CAATTTTTTCAACAACGCCATAAATTTTGACATTGATGCCATCAACAAAGATGACTTTGTTGTTTATAGAGGGGTCATTTGTGGCAGTGATGCAAGCGGTTACGGAACCTGAGGGCACGTATAAGCGAAAAATGGTTTTTGCTGTGAAGTTTTCTTCATCTCGCAGGGAGAGGCAGACGATATCATTTTCTTTTGGAAGCCTGTTGTGATCAACAAAGACGATGTCACCATGTTTGATATGTAAATTTTGAAGGCCGTTACCTTCAATCACATGATAATTTGTGCTTTCATTATTATCTGTAAGCATGGTTAAGCGGTTATATTCTTCCTCTCCAACATCAGAGGGGCTTAAAGGGTGACTGCCTTCTTCGCTAAACCCTGTTTCTTGGGTAAGGCCTTCATATCCATAACCGCACAAGTCATGTGCTTCAGCTAGAGTCTTCATTATGCGGTCACTTGGAGGAGTGATGGCATCTGGGGTTTTTAAGAATTTTGTTAATGTGGCTGGTGCTACGCCGGCTTTTTCAGCAAAGGGTGAAGCTTTTAATCCTGTTTCTAGGAGGGCTTGCTTTAACCATTGTAATTTTTCCTGGCGCTCATCCACTATCTTTGCTTCCCCGTTTATTATTTTTTGTAACTAGGTCATGGGAGTGTTTTTGCTTACTCAAAGCTATAAATTTGTACTACTGCTTTGATTGATGTGCAACCATAATGGAAGTGATATTCTTATAAGTTTTGGTGAAAAACTTGTTTTCACTAAAGCAATCATTTTAGTAATAATCGCTTCAGTGAGGTGATTTTTTGAGTTGTGTAGAGTTTAATCGTCTTTTTCAATGAGCATTTTTGGGGTAACGCCAAGGCGTAAATCTAGATAATTATCAATGCTTTCCATTAAATTATCCATTTTACCTTCAAAGAAGTGGTTGGCATCCTCCAGGACATCGTGAGTGATAACGATGCCTTTTTGAGTTTTTAAGCGGCTGACTAAATCTGTAACAGATTGAGCTGGTGCTACTCTATCTGCTGCGCCATTTACAATGAGGCCTGATGATGGGCATGGAGCTAGAAAGCTAAAGTCATAGAGGTTTGCAGGCGGGGCCACTGAAATGAAGCCGTCAATTTCTGGGCGTCTCATTAGAAGTTGCATTGAAATCCATGCGCCAAAAGAAGCGCCAGCAATCCAGCATGTGCGCGCATCAGGGTTTTGTGTTTGTAGCCAATCTAAGCAACTTGCTGCATCTGAGAGTTCGCCTGGGCCATTATCAAAGACACCTTGACTGCGCCCTACTGATCTGAAGTTGAAGCGTAAAACAGAGAAGCCACGTTCCACATAGGTGTAATATAAATTATAAACGATTTGATTGTTCATTGTGCCGCCAAATTGCGGATGTGGATGCAATAGAATGGCGATTGGTGAGTCGCTAGCTTTATTGTGATGATAGCGGGCTTCAAGGCGCCCCGCTGGGCCATTTATTATAACTTCAGGCATATCTTAGCTTGATTTCGTCCTGTTTGACACTTCGTAACGTTTGTTCCTAGCAAGTTTATGCCGATAAAGCCAAAGAAATTATTATCACACATAAAAAAATATGCTGAAATTTGTAAATAGAATACTTGACTTCAGGGGTCGGGAATTATATTTCTAGTTTAGAATGATTTCAAATTAGGCTGTTTTGAATTATTTTTCCAGCTTTTTTTTGCTTTCTTCACTGCCCCTGTTAATGGCAGATATTTGCTCACTTAAGTTTTAGTGAAAATATTCAATTGAAGAAGGTTTTTTTTAGGGATGATGCGTTGATATGCAACTAAGCTCAAAAGGTCGCTATGCTGTGATGGCTATGGCTGATTTAGCAGATGAAGCTGCTCGTCTCTATGAGCAGAAAGCCTCTGTTCCGCCAACGCCGCTTGCGCTTATTTCTGAGCGGCAAGCTATTTCTCAAGCTTTTTTGGAACAGATTTTTATGAAGTTGCGCCGCGCTGGGTTGGTGAAAAGTAGTCGAGGGCCCGGTGGTGGTTATGTATTGGCGCGTGAGGCTTCAGAGATCACTATTTTTGAAATTATGGAAGCCGTTGAGGAGCCTGTGCAGATGACACGTTGCTCTTTGGAGAATATTGGCGGCTGTGTTGCTGGGCATCGTTGTTTAACTCATGGGCTTTGGCAGGATTTAGGGTTGCATATAAAAAACTTTTTAAAGCAAACAAGTTTAGCAGATGTCATTTCTTCAACTGCTGAGTTTATTGAGACGGTGAAGGTTTTTGAAGCGACGTCTGATGAGGCGTCTACTTCTTCGAAATCTGTTTCTTTGAAGGAGGAGCAGGTGTGATGGAGAGGATTTATCTTGATTATAATGCATCGGCCCCTCTGCTTGAACCTGTAAAGGCTGCGATGATTGAGGCTTTTGATGTTTTTGGAAATGGTTCGAGTGTACATAGCCAGGGTAGAAAAGTTCATGGGCGCATTGAAACTGCGCGGGAACAAGTTGCCAAAATGGTTGGTGCGCGCGGGCAAGATGTGATTTTTACCTCTGGCGGGACGGAAGCTAATAATTTGGCATTAACGCCAAGTTTATTCCCTAAAGATTTACAGTCGCAAGCAAGACTTTATGTTTCAGCAATTGAGCATCCTTCTATTTTAAATGGAATGCGGTTTGAAAAAGACCAAATAACAGTTATTCCGGTGACTCGAGAGGGTGTGGTAGATGTTGAGTGGCTTCGCAACGAGTTGCTGAACTCTGAAGACGCACCAGAAGAACTTAATAAAAATGAACCGCATAAAAAACACATAAAACCAATTTTGGTTTCTGTGATGGCGGCGAATAATGAAACTGGGATTATTCAACCCATTACTGAAATCTCGGAGATTGTGCATGAAGCTGGTGGGTTGCTTCATTCTGATTGTGTGCAAGTTTTGGGCAAGATGCCCTTATTACTCCCGATGACGAATGCTGATTTAATCAGTGTTTCGGCTCATAAAATTGGTGGGCCGCAAGGGGTTGGTGCGCTTATTTTACGAGATGCATCTGTTGTTTTACGCGAACCTCATGTGGCTGGCGGTGGTCAGGAGCTGAAGCGTCGTGGTGGCACTGAAAATATGGCCGGCATTGTTGGCTTTGGTGTGGCTTGTGAAGTTGTGAACGATACTCAAGCAGCAGAGCAGGGGCGTATAAAAGACTTACGCGATCAGTTAGAAGTGGGATTGTTAGACATATCACCTGACGCCGTTGTGTTTGGCAAAGATGTTCAGCGACTTGGTAATGTTTGCTGTTTTGCTGTCCCTGGGTTTTCAGCTGAAACACAAGTTATTCAATTGGATTTAATGAACATATCTTTGAGTTCAGGTTCAGCTTGTTCTTCTGGCAAGGTTGATCATTCTCACGTTTTAAAGGCGATGGCAGTGAAAGAGACTATTAGTCATGCGGCTCTTCGAGTTTCTCTTGGTCCGCAAAGTAGCCTGGATGACGTCAATGGATTTTTAAAGGCGTGGGAGAGTATTTACACCCGCGCCAAGAAACGGGGGCATGCCGCATAAAGGAATTGCTCTAGAAATTTATAATAAGATTTTTTTGATTTAATTTTTTGAAAGGCCTATTGGAGGCAATAATGGCAGCAGTAAAAGAAACAATCGATCAGGTTAAAGAGCTCGATTTAGATAAGTATAAATATGGTTTCACCACTGATATTGAAACGGTGAAAGCGCCTAAGGGGCTGAATGAAGATATTGTGAAATTCATTTCAGCCAAGAAGGATGAACCTGAATGGATGCTTGAATGGCGCATGGATGCGTATGAGCGCTGGTTGACCATGAAAGAGCCAGAGTGGGCTAAGGTTGAATATGAAAAACCTGATTTCCAAGATCTTTATTATTATGCTGCGCCGAAATCTTCTGAAGCGCCTAAGAGCTTGGATGAAGTAGACCCAGAATTGCTAGCGACTTATGAAAAGCTTGGCATTCCTTTGAAAGAGCAGGAAGTGCTCGCCGGTGTTGAAGGCGCGAAGGTTGCGATGGATGTGGTGTTTGACAGTGTTTCTGTTGTGACAACATTTAAAGAAGAGCTAGCGAAAGCTGGTGTGATTTTCTGCTCAATTTCAGAAGCGATTAAAGAGCACCCTGAATTGGTGCAGAAGTATCTTGGCTCTGTTGTGCCAAAGTCTGATAATTTTTATGCGACTTTGAACTCAGCTGTTTTCTCTGATGGTAGCTTTGTGTACATCCCGCCTGGGGTGCGTTGCCCGATGGAACTTTCTACTTACTTCCGGATTAATGAAGAAAATACAGGTCAATTTGAGCGTACGCTCATCATTGCGGATAAAGGCTCTTATGTGAGTTACTTGGAAGGCTGTACTGCGCCGATGCGTGATGAGAACCAATTGCACGCGGCTGTTGTTGAACTGGTCGCATTAGATGATGCTGAGATTAAATATTCAACGGTTCAAAACTGGTACCCTGGTGACAAAGATGGCAAGGGCGGTGTGTTTAATTTCGTGACCAAGCGTGGTGATTGTAGAGGGGCTAACTCTAAGATCTCTTGGACACAAGTTGAAACGGGTTCTGCGATTACCTGGAAATACCCAAGTTGTATTTTGCGCGGTGATAATTCTCAAGGTGAGTTCTATTCAATTGCGATTTCTAATGGATTGCAGCAAGTGGATAGTGGTACCAAGATGGTTCACTTAGGTAAGAACACATCGAGCCGGATTATCTCCAAAGGTATTTCAGCTGGTAAGTCATCAAACACTTATCGCGGGCTTGTTTCTGCTCATAAGAAAGCGTCTGGTGCGCGGAACTTTACCCAGTGCGATAGCTTGCTTATCGGCGACCAATGTTCTGCTCATACAGTTCCTTATATTGAGGCGAAGAACTCAACAGCTACGTTTGAACATGAAGCAACGACCTCTAAAATTTCTGATGATCAGATGTTTTATGCACAAGCTCGGGGCTTGAACGAAGAAGAAGCTGTGGCTCTGATTGTCAACGGTTTTGCTCGTGAAGTTATTCAGCAATTACCTATGGAGTTCATGGCAGAAACGCAGAAGCTCATTGGCATTAGCTTAGAAGGCTCTGTTGGCTAAAGTTCAACGAGCTTACTTCATTGATAGAGATTAATATTACTCCCAGCACAGCTGGTGAAATAAACAGATAAAAGACGGACATAGATTTATGTTAGAGATTAAAAATTTACATGTTGAAGTTGAAGGTCAGCCGATTTTGAACGGGATTGACCTGGTTATTCCTGATGGTGAAGTGCATGCGATTATGGGGCCGAACGGTTCTGGTAAGTCGACCCTCTCTTATGTGATTGCTGGTAAGGAAGAATATGACATCACGGAAGGTGATATTCTTTATAATGGTGAGAGCATTTTGGAGATGGACCCGGCTGAGCGTGTGGCTGCTGGATTGTTTTTGGCCTTTCAATATCCGATCGAAATTCCTGGTGTTGCGACCATGACATTCTTGCGGACAGCAATTAATGCGGTTCGTAAAGAGCGTGAGCAGGACGAGCTTTCAATTCCAGACATGATGAAGCTTATTCAAGGCAAGGCGAAAGATCTTGGTGTGAAACCTGAGATGCTTAAACGCGGACTGAATGTTGGCTTTTCTGGCGGCGAGAAAAAACGCATGGAAATTTTGCAAATGGCGTTACTTGACCCGGGCATGTGCATTTTAGATGAAACAGATAGTGGTCTTGATATTGATGCGCTTCGTATTGTTTCTGAAGGTGTGAACGCGCTTCGCTCTGAAAATCGCTCGATGCTTGTGATCACGCACTATCAACGCCTGTTGAATTATATCGTGCCTGATAAAGTGCATGTGATGACAGATGGCAAGATTGTGCGCACTGGTGGCAAGGAATTAGCGCTTGAGCTTGAAGATGCTGGTTATGCTGAATATGACGAAGAATTGGCTTAAAGAGCATCTTAACAGGAGAGAGTTATATGGAACTTGTTAGAACAGAGGCTGAAACGGGCCTTATCTCTTTAAGTGAAGAGGCAAAGATTGATGGACCTGCTTGGCTTAAAGAGTTGCAAGAGACAGCACGTGCTGAATTTCAGGCCAAAGGCTTACCTAATCGCCGGGTTGAAGAATGGAAATATACTGACCTTAAGTCTGCTATGAAAGTGGCGTTTAAGCCAGTTGACCAGGGTGATGTTACTGAGGCTCAAATTAACGAACAGCTTGGTGCTGAGTTAGCAGCGATTTCGACACACAAATTGGTGTTTGTTGACGGACAACTGAATGAGCAGCTTTCTGATTGTTCATTGGGAGAGCTTTCAGAAGTTCTTTCTCTTAAAGCGGCTTTGGCTGATGATGTGAGCTGGGTTCAATCAATTGGAACCGTGCAGCAAAATGAACGTGATGCAGTGCAAGCTTTAAATCTTGCTCTTATGCAAGGCGGAGCTGCCATTAAAATTGCGGATCGTCATGAATTGAACAAACCAATTCATTTGATTTTTGTCTCTACTGCTACGAGTGAGAGCTCTGTTGCTTCGCGCTTGTTTTTTGAGATTGGTGCTGCAGCTAAAGTTGAGATCATTGAAAGCCATATTTCTTTAGAGGATAAGCCTTCTCAAACGAATTTGGTTACCGAAGTTTTGGTTGGTGATTGGGCGAAAGTTCGTCATGTTAAATTTACCAATGATCATAAAGAAAGTGTACATCTCTCTAATGTGATTGGTAAACTTGGTAAAGAAGCTGACTATGGTTTGTTTCAAGCAACATTAGATGGTGGCTTGACACGAAATCAGGTTGAGATCCGTTATGATGGTGATGAAGCGAAAGCTGATATCTCTGGAGTTGCATTACTTAGTGGGAAATCTCATGCGGATTTGACTTTGGTTATGGATCATGCGGCTTTGTCTTGTGAGAGCCGTGAGTTGTTTAAAACTGTACTTGATGATGAAGGCCGTGCCGTATTCCAGGGGAAAGTGATTGTACAACCTGGTGCTCAGAAGACCGATGGTGAAATGATGAGCAAGGCGCTCTTGCTTTCTGAGACGGCTGAGTTTGATTCAAAGCCTGAACTTGAGATTTATGCTGATGATGTGCTTTGCGGTCATGGTGCAACAACGGGGCAAATTGATGATGACCTTTTGTTTTACCTAAAGGCCAGAGGTGTGCCGGATGAAGAAGCTCGGTCATTGCTTATTCAGGCTTTTGTTGGTGAAGCCCTGGAGTTGATTGAAAATGATGATCTTCGTGATTATGTGATTAATCAAACTTTAGCCTGGTATGAAAAAGCATAAAAAAAGACCAAGGCGTGATTGTCTTTGGCTCTGTTAAATTGGGCCTGGATATATTCAAATTAAATTAGGGTGTTTGTTTTATGATGCTCTAGATTTGTAAGGTGAACTGATTTGTTGGATACAGCTAAACAGACATTTGATGTTGAAGCGATTAGGCAAGATTTCCCAATTTTGTCGAGAGAGGTTTATGGCAAACCTTTGGTCTATTTAGACAATGGGGCTTCAGCGCAAAAGCCCAAATCAGTTTTAGCTGCGATTGAGCAAGCTTATAGTGACGAATATGCAAATGTTCATCGCGGCCTTCATTATTTGAGTAATACGGCGACAGAGCATTTCGAAGAGGCACGCCGCAAGGTGCAGCAATTTTTAAATGCTGGCTCAGAGAATGAAATCATTTTCACCAAAAACGCAACTGAAGCGATTAATTTAGTCGCGAACTCTCTTGGGCTTGATGAAATTGGTGAAGGGGATGAGATTGTTCTCTCTATCATGGAGCATCACTCTAATATTGTGCCATGGCATTTTTTACGTGAACGAAAGGGAGCGATTTTAAAATGGGCTCCTGTTGATGATCAAGGGAATTTTCTTCTTGATGAGTTTGAGGCATTGCTTACACCGAAGACAAAGCTGATTGCGATTACGCAAATGTCAAATGTTCTAGGCACAGTTGTTCCGATTAAAGAAATCACCAGAATGGCGCATGAGCGCGGTATAAAAGTGCTGGTTGATGGTAGTCAAGCGGTGGTTCATATGCCCGTTGATGTGGTTGACCTTGATGCTGATTTTTATGTGTTCACTGGTCATAAGCTTTATGGCCCTTCTGGTATTGGCGTTTTATATGGTAAAATGGAACTGCTAGAGACAATGTCTCCCTATATGGGGGGCGGTGAGATGATTGATACGGTTTCGACTGATACTATTACATATGGTCATCCGCCTCACCGGTTTGAAGCAGGAACACCACCGATTGTGCAAGCGATTGGATTGGGGGCTGCGATTGATTATATTGAAGCTATTGGCCGAGATGCGATAAAGACCCATGAAGATGAGTTAACGTCTTATGCCGCTGGCACACTTGCTGATTTAGATTTTTTACGAGTGATTGGTACAGCTGAGAATAAGAGTGGGATTTTTTCTTTTGAGCTTAAAGGCGTTCATGCACATGATGTTAGCACGCTTATTGATCGCTCTGGCATTGCTGTTCGGGCTGGTACTCATTGCGCGGAGCCGTTGCTTGCTCGCTTTGAGGTGACATCAACTTGTCGGGCATCCTTGGCGATGTATAATAACAGGCAAGATATTGATGCGCTTGTTGTTGGGCTTAAAAAATGCGCTGAGTTTTTTGGATAATACTTATTACGTTTAGAGTTTTTTCTCTATTGGTAGTTTTTAAGGATTTTGAGAATGAGTGATGAAACTTCAAATCATGAATTAGATGAGATGAAGGCAGCTAACCAGGCTTTGAACAGTGCAGAAATTAGTGCTGGTCCGAGTGAAGATGAGCCAATTGAAGTTGAACCAAGTGAAGGTGGTCATATGGCCGAGGTTGAAGCTGCAGCATCAGCTGAAGAGCACCCTCCTATTCCTGATGAAGAGCTCGAGCGTATAAAACGTGATATTGTTGCAGCGATCAAGACAGTTTATGACCCAGAGATCCCGGTTGATATTTATGAGTTAGGTCTTATCTATAAAGTGGATATTGAAAATGATCGCTCTGTTCATGTTGATATGACTTTGACGACGCCTGGGTGTCCTGTTGCTGGAGAGATGCCTGAATGGGTTGTTAATGCTGTTGTTGGTGTTGAGGGGGTTAAAAAGGCCAAGGTTGAACTGACTTTTGATCCCCCTTGGGATATGAGCATGATGTCTGAAGAAGCCCGTTTTGCTTTGAATATGTTTTAAGGAGGGGCTAGTCCCTTTTGTTTTTTGGAAATAAAGGAATAGAAAATGAGCCGTCCGCTTCCAAAAGTTATGACTGTGACGCAAGCTGCAGCAGACCGCGTTCAGGAAATTATTGAAAATTCTGATAAACCAATTGCTGGTTTGAAAATTGGTGTGAAGAATGGTGGTTGCGCGGGCATGGAATATACGCTCGATTATGCTGAGACCATTGAAGATAGTGCTGACGTCATTGAAGATCAGGGTATTAAAATTGTGATAGACCCGAAGGCCATTTTGTTTTTGTTGGGCACTGAAATGGATTATGAAGTGAGCAAACTTTCTTCTGGATTTGTATTTAATAATCCTAATCAGACAAGTGCTTGTGGGTGCGGCGAATCTGTTGCGATTACACCTGTTACTCAAGAGATGGCAGATGAATATGTAGCTTCACTAAAGCCAGGAAATTAAATTTTTTAGAAATAAAAAAAGCTCTTACAAAACTTAAGCGGCGTCATGGTCTTTGATATCAGCCTGATTTTCTAGAGATAATTCTGTTTGAACGTTATTGCGGCCAGCATCTTTGGCGGCATAAAGACATTTATCTGCTCTTGCGATAATGCTTTCAATGCTATCTACTTTGGTAAATTGAGCGATACCTAGTGACATAGTAACACGGCCGAGTTTTTTACCGGTTGATTTTTTGATCAATTCTTTGTTCATCACAGCTTTGCGAATTTGTTCGGCTACCGTTACAGCGTCTTCCAGGCAAGTTTGTGGGAGAATAATTGCGAATTCTTCCCCGCCATAACGTGCTGCTAAGTCTCTTCCCTTAACGTTGGTTTTTAAAATATTGGCGACTAACCTTAGAACTTGGTCACCGGTTTGGTGGCCATGATTGTCATTAAAGGCTTTAAAGTGATCAATATCGGCGAGGACCAAACAAAGTGGCTCTTCATTATCCAGGGCTAAAGAAATTTCTTTTTGTAAAGTGATATCAAACTTTTTACGATTGGCAATTGCTGTTAGAGCGTCTGTCATAGACTCAGCTTTGATTGCTTCAATATCTTTATTAAGATTTAATATCTGTTTTTGAGAGTTAGCTAAATTGCTTTCTAATTCTTTGGTGTTTTGCGCCATTTGGAAGGTTGCTGCGGCCATAGATGAAATCATCATACGGAGCGATCCTTCATCTTTAATGTCGGCCAGTTCACTCGTAAAAACCTCTAGGCTTTCACTATAACTCTCGGTGTTATGAAGTGAGCTGCCTACCATTTCCATCACTTCATTTAATTCAAGAGCTACCTGAGAGCTGATTTCTTCCATTCTATTATCAACTTCATTGCCATTGAAATGAGTTGAATAGAGTTCATCAAGTTGTTCTTGATCAATGCGGGGCTGTTCGGATAACAGGTTTTTGATTTGATTATTGAGTTCTGGTTTCAGACCGCTTGCATAATTATACCACAACTCATAGCCATCAGGAGAAGCTGATGTTTGATTATATTTGATATAACCAAGTGCCTTTTCACCTAGTGAAATGCTTCTATCGTTTGAATTGTTTTTGTCTTGATTATTAGTCACGGGCTACCCTAAATCTCATATCATAAGCAAGGTTGGTTCTATAATCCGACCATTATTGATTTCATACGGTTAAATTTGTCTAAAATTTTATGAGTATGAGCATAAAACTTATCAGCAAACGTTCTTTGTTTATCAGATTCTATTCAGAGTGCAATATGCGCAACCATCTATGTACTGGCGAGTATTGGTTTTTTTATGTTAAGCACTTGTTTTGTACTGTTTTTATATTTTGGGTTTTTATGAATTTTTGTTTTTTGAAACAGATCTTAGCATGAATGCTGGCACATGATCACCCATACCAAAAACGGGTTCTTTTGTTTGCTTTTTTGGTTGATTTGAGGTGGAAGTCTTACCTTCACTCGTTTTGTTATGTTGTTTTTTTGTATTGCTTTTCTTTGTTGATGATTTTTTCCTATTATTTTGATTTTTTTGTTTGGTTTGTTCACCGCTTAGTGGTTCATCATTATCATGATTACTTGTTAAAGCTTGGCTATCGTTTTCATATGATGATTTTTCTTTGTTTTTAGTCTTTAGCTTTTTATCAGATTGTTTCTTTTTGCCGGAATTTTTGCCCTTATTGCCTCTATTACCGCGTCCCTTTGTTTTAAAATCTTCCTCTGTTGGTTCTTCACCAATCCAAATAGGGGTGTCTTTTGATAAATCTAAAATGGCATCAAGGTATTTTTTATCACTTGGTGAAATGAAAGAGGCGGCATAGCCCTTGCGGCCGGCTCGTCCTGTGCGACCAATGCGATGAATATAATCTTCTGCGTGAATTGGGATATCAAAGTTAAATACGTGGCCGACATTAGGGATATCTAGTCCGCGAGCGGCTACATCACTGGCAACGAGAAATGTGATTTCTCCAGCTCTGAACTTTTCGAGCGTTATCATGCGTTGACGTTGATCCATATCGCCATGTAAAGCACCAACGCTATATTCGTGTTTTGACATGGATTTATAAAGTATTTCTACGTCACGTTTTCTGTTGCAAAACACAATTGCGTTTTCAATATCTTGCTCATCAATGGCTTTGCGGAACTCAACTCTTTTCGTTTTCTCGTCCACATTGAGAAATTGAAAGCGCTGGGTGATGGTGCTTGCCGTGCTGCTTTGGCGTTCAATTTCAACCTTGATAGGTGATTTTAGGAATTCTTCGGTGAATTTTTGTATTTCTGGTGGCATAGTTGCTGAAAAGAACATGGTTTGTCTTTTCGGCGGCAATAGGCCACAAATTTTCTTAATATCGTCAATAAAGCCCATATCTAACATGCGATCAGCTTCATCGATGACTAGAATTTCAACACCAGTGAGTAGAACCTTGCCACGGCTAAAATGATCCATGAGGCGGCCTGGCGTTGCGATGAGGACATCTGCGCCTCTATCTAGTTTTTTGAACTGTTCTTCAAAAGAAACACCGCCAATAAGAAGAGCGATTGTTAGTTTGTGATTTTTGCCTAATTGCTCAAAGCCTTCAGCAACTTGGGCTGCTAGTTCACGGGTTGGAGCTAAAATAAGAGATCGTGGCATGCGTGCTCTGGCACGGCCACGCTCTAATTTTGTGAGCATGGGAATGGTGAAGGAGGCGGTTTTGCCTGTACCTGTTTGTGCGATGCCGAGGACGTCTTTCCCTTCAATAGCTGGTGGAATGGCAGCTTTTTGAATGGGAGTTGGGCTATCGTAACCAGCGCTTTCAATGGCTGATAATATATTTTCGCTTAAATTCAGCTCTTTAAATGTCATATGACAATTGATCCATCCGCTGTTGGATGGTCTCTTTCGTTCCGTGTGCTCATATTCAATCGATTGTCTGTTAATCTTCTTTGAAATTTCAAAGATGCTAGATTTTCTACACTCGATGAGGTGAGCGTGTTGCACTTTTAACGTTTTTGCGTTGGTTTTGCGTCTTTGCTTTCATTTAGCTGACAGTGCGACAAAAACGTTGTTTTCTTAAATTTGTTTTGTCTTTAACAGGTTTAATCCCGATTTAACAGTCTTTGAACAGAAAATCGCTTTTTATTCGTGAGTTTTCATGAGTTTTTATGGCTTTATGCTTGATTTCAGAGTGTTTTAGTGATTTTTGCTGCGATTTTTGGAAAAAATGGCATTTTGGTTGAGTTTTTCTCAGGGGAAATTTCTAAAAAAAGGCTCAAATTACGGTTAGATTCATTTATCAAGACGAGCTTTAGGAGGAATATAAACGAATTTTGTGGGGGCGTTTAGGGCATGACTGCCTTTTTTGAAGGGGTGTTTTTGAGAAAGGCGTTGGTATTTTTTGCTGTTGAATTTGTAAATAATGGTTAGTTGCAGAATGGCCGCTCGCACAATTTAATCTATATGTCGTAAAATAAAATGATTCGCATGAGAGGCGTTGGTCTGTTAATGCAGCCGTGAGAGATTGTTCTGTTTCTTTAGGGTGTCTTGGTAGATTTCATTCTCGTTACTTCCATTAAATTGTCGATTTAGAGACAAGTGATTGAGGGGCACTCTATGGCACGGGATTTGTTTGCACGACTTGAATCTGTTGTTAAATCAGTTACTAAGTCGTCAAAGTCGTCGGTTGAGAAAGAGACGAAAACAAAACCTTCTCTTAAAAGTGAGCAGCCAGATTTATTGGATGCGACGAGCAGAAGTGCAGGTGGTGTTCAACAACCTGCAAAGGATTTAGATACGAAGAAAGTAGAGTTAGTGACTGCCAAAACTGAAAAAAATACACAACAAAAAAAAGCTTCACCGAAAGCGAAGTCCGCTTCTAAAAAGGATAAAGCAGTTGCCGCTAATCGGGGAGAGGCAGACTACACTGCTGCTGATATTGAGGTTCTTGAAGGGCTTGAGCCAGTGCGCCGTCGGCCGGGTATGTATATTGGTGGTACTGATGAAAAGGCGCTGCATCATCTATTCGCTGAGATTATTGATAACTCAATGGACGAGGCTGTGGCTGGGCATGCGAACTGGATTGAGGTTCGCCTTGAAGCTGATGGCGCGCTTGTTGTTTCTGATAATGGCCGGGGAATTCCGGTTGATCCGCATCCTAAGTTTAAAGACAAGTCCGCTTTGGAAGTGATTATGACAACGCTTCACGCTGGCGGTAAATTTGACAGCAAGGTTTACGCGACCTCTGGTGGCTTGCATGGTGTGGGTGTTTCTGTTGTAAATGCGCTTTCTGAAATTTTGGAAGTTGAAGTTGCGCGCGGACAACAGCTTTATAAGCAAACATTTTCACGCGGAATTGCGCAAGGCAAATTAGAGAAGCTTGGCGCTATTAAAAACCGCCGGGGGACGAAAGTTCGCTTCATTCCTGATGAAGAAATTTTTGGTAAGGGCGCTAAATTTAAACCGGCTATTCTTTTTAAGATGGCACGCTCCAAGGCTTATTTGTTTGGTGGAGTTGAGATCCGTTGGCATTGCGCACCGGAATTATTGAGTGAAAAAGATGCAACGCCTAGTGAAGCGACTTTCCATTTTCCTGGTGGTTTGAAAGATTTTCTCTCTGTTCGTGTTGAAGGGGCGACCCTTGTTGCCAGTACTCTTTTTGCTGGCAAGGTCGAAACGAAGGAAGGTCATGGTTCACTTGAGTGGGCGCTTTGCTGGATTGCGAACAGAGATGGCTTTTTAAATTCATATTGTAACACCGTGCCAACGCAAGAAGGTGGCACACACGAAAATGGCTTGCGGGCCGCACTTACCAAAGGCTTGCGGGCGCATGGTGAGCGGGTTGGCAATAAAAAGGCGGCTCAGATTACAGCGGATGATGTGCTTGTTAGCATGGGGGCGATGCTTTCCGTTTTCATTCGTGAGCCTGAATTTCAAGGGCAGACTAAAGACAAGCTTGCAACTGTTGAAGCTGCCAAGATTGTTGAGACCGCTGTTCGTGATGAATTTGATCATTGGCTTAGCACGCACACAGCAGAAAGTGCGAAGCTGCTTGAATGGGTGATTGACCGAGCTGAAGAGCGGTTGCGCCGCAAGCGGGAAAAAGAGATTAACCGAAAATCTGCAACGCGGAAGTTGCGTTTGCCTGGTAAACTTGCGGATTGTTCTGCTAATTCACGGGTGGATACTGAAATCTTCATCGTGGAGGGTGATAGTGCGGGTGGTTCTGCCAAGCAAGCGAGGGACCGGAAATTACAAGCTGTGCTGCCATTGCGCGGTAAAATTTTGAACGTAGCGAATGCGAGTTCGGCCAAGCTTGCGCAAAACCAACTTTTGTCTGACCTTGTACAGGCGCTTGGTTGTGGCATGGGGCGCGGGTTTAATTTAGAAGATTTGCGTTATGAGCGTGTGATTATCATGACGGATGCTGACGTTGACGGCGCGCACATTGCATCCTTGTTGATTACGTTTTTCTATCGGCAAATGCCTGATCTTGTTCGCAATGGTCATCTCTATTTGGCGATGCCACCGCTTTATAAAATTGCGCAAGGAGCGAAAACTCTTTATGCGCGCGATGATGAGCATAAGGATGAATTGCTTGAAAAAGAATTTAAAGGGCGTGGCAAGATTGAGATTTCTCGCTTTAAGGGCCTTGGTGAAATGATGGCGAACCAGTTGAAAGAGACCACAATGAACCGGGAGAGCCGGATTTTATTGCGGGTTGAAATCACTGAAGACGAAGAGATTACTCTAGAAACTGTTGAGAAATTGATGGGCTCTAAACCAGAAGCGCGGTTTGAGTTTATTTCTGAAAATGCAGAATATGCAACGGATCTGGATATTTAGGCTCTAAAATTAAGTTACAGTTTTTTTAATTTTAGATTTTGAAAAAATTAGCAAGCCCTGCATCTATTGCGGGGCTTTTTCTTTTTGTAGTTAAGCAATGATATTCAAGTCGCATGCTGTTCCATAACCTAAAGTTTTCTTTATGCCAGGAAGTAGGGCGGCGCCGTTAATGGCAAAACTAATTTCAATTAAGCCGGCATCACCGAACTTTTCTTTGATGATCTCTCTTGCTTCTTGGTTATCGCTTTTTTCAATCAAGATTGCATCAGCTAGTTTTGCGATGGCTGCAATTTCTTTTGGCAAGTTTTCATAGTTTTGAACTAGGACCTGTTTGATGGTTTCTGTCTCTAACTTTGCTTTTTTAGCAAGATTAATTTCAGCTTCAACGCAGGTACCGCAATCAGCTGCAATTGCCCCTCTTAATCTGGCGGTGTGATAGGCCAGCGCTGGGATTTTTTTATTTGGATTTAAGAAGGCAAAAATTTTATTGTATCTGGTGAGTAATGAGATGTCCGTTTTTGCAATATAATGTACGTAATCTAACGATACACCGATTTGTTTTTCTGCATTCTGGATTAGATGTTTGGCGATTGATTTGATCATTTTTTCCTCCTTTAGAGATGTTCTTTATTTTAAGTTACTCTTCCAGAAAAGAAGAAAATACCTAGACCGCTTGTGAAGATAATAAGGCCGTAAAGGCTATGTTCTATGTGAACCAGCCAAAATGATTTGGTTTGTTGGTAGCGCCACGCAAAGAGAAGCCCTCCTAAAAATGAAATTAAAAAAGTGAGCCAGTGTATGTAAATCAAATGGCCGATGCTGAATATTAGTGCGTTAATGACGATGGCGGTGGTTGGGGTTTGCTCGACGAGAGATTGGTAGCGGTGATAAAAATAAACTCGGTAAATTATCTCTTGTGACGTGACAGAAATGAGGGGGTAGAAAAACATTATCTTGAGCCAAAGCTCTGGTCTTTCTCTTGGAATTTCCAGGAAAGTTTCAGGGGTGTAGAGATAGGCCAGTAAAAATAGAAATGGACTTAGCATTAAGAATGTTTGGATTATCGAAGCTAAATTGTTTCTAAAATCTTTTTTATCCTCAGAACTTGGTGCAATGCTTTGCCATGAAAAGTTTTTATCGCGGGTGAGGAGGATGCAGAAGAGCGCGAAGAGTGGGAATAGTAAAAGAATGGCTGGAATTTTTAGGGTTTTAATCAATAAAAATCCTGCTAAAGGCAGCAAGAAATAAATGAAAATTATTTCTTGAAATTCTTTCTTATGAGACAGAAAAGTTTTTTCGAAATTGCTTCTTAATTCAATTAAATTGCTAAGCATGAGATGACGAATGTTGCCTTTGATTACCTTCGGATTTTTTGTTGTATCGTTTTTGGTTGTATCTATGGAGTTTGATTGTTTTTAGACCCAACGTCTGACAGTGTTTTTATATTCATGGTATTCATCGCCAAATTGGTTCATTGCTGCTTTTTCTTCAAATGGGATGTACCAAAAATTGGCGGCAAGAAAAAAGATGATTGGGCCGAGAAAAGTGCTTATGGCATTTAGCATGATGGCTGCACCGATGAGAATGAGTAAAAAGCCGAGATAGATTGGATTGCGGCTGACTTGAAAAAGGCCTGAAGTGACTAATTTATTTGGTTCATGAAATGTGTGGATGTTCGTTTCTACTTTTTTAAATTTATAAGCGGTTATGAGAATGAAACTGAGGCCGGTGATTATGAGTGGCACACCAATGAAGCTGGTTGCTGTATTTTGGAAGATCACTTTGATCGGGTAAGTGTAGCTTAGCGTTGTCATAAGCAAGAGGCATAATGCTACTAGAACAGGAGGGATGAGCCATTTCATGGAATTAATCCTATTTCATTCAAATTGAATTTGAGTAATGGTAGATTTCTTTAATACGAATTTGTGGCTATTGTTCTGTCGGTTTATTTTTGATTTTCTGTGACGATTTCACCAGAAAAATATTGTTTGGCCTGTTTTGTTTGCGGATTGTTGATTAGATCTAATGTTTTGCCTTGTTCGCACACCTTACCACCTGTCAAAAATAGAATTTCTTCTGCTAACCTTTTGGCTTGGCCAATATCATGTGTGATGAGGATGATTTTTGTTCCTTGGTCATTCGCTTCTTTGATTAAATCTTCAATGACAAGCGTTGAGTTTGGATCAAGACTGGCGGTTGGTTCATCTAAAAACAGAATAGATGGTTTTGTCATTAGTGCACGGGCCATGGCTAATTTTTGTTGTTCACCACCAGAGAGGAGGCGGGCTGGGTTATTCGCGTGCCCTTTTAGGCCAGCTCTTGTTAAGGCTTCTTCTATTAAATTTGCTTGTTCGGTTTTGTTTGGGATTTTTTTGACGTGTAAATTATAACGAAGATTTTCAATGACTGAACGGCGCAGTAGAACCGGTTTTTGAAACACCATGGCTTGGGCGTTTTGGATGAGCTTTTGATTGGTTTGGTTGTTCCAACTGATGGTGCCTGAGGTTTTTTCTATGAGGTTGTGAAGAAGTCTTAGGGTTAAGCTTTTGCCAGCTCCATTGGGGCCCATCAGAGCTGTGATCCCATTTGCTTCAAGTTTAAAGCTAAGGTTATTGATGAGCTTTTTTCCATTCACTTCAAGCGCCAAATTTTCCACCTTAAGTGGGAAGAGCTCGTGCTTTTGTGACATCTTTTGGTTTGAAGATTGGTTAAGCATAAGCTTGGCGCTCCGCAGTGAGGTTGATTGCGTAAACCAGTCCGTTAACGATGAAGGACATAATGATCAAGATTATGCCAAGGCCTAGTGCTAAACTTAAATTTCCTTTTGATGTTTCAAGGGCAATGGCGGTGGTCATTATCCTTGTTAAATGATTGATGTTACCGCCCACAATCATAACAGCGCCAACTTCTGCTAATGCGCGGCCAAAGCCGGCGAGAACCACCGTGATTAATTGATAGCGACCATCCCAAAGCAGCGTTTTGGCCATGGCTAATTTACTCACGCCTAGAGATTTTAATTGCTCATAATATTCATTGTGCATTACCTCAAGGGTTTGCCTTGTTAGAGCGGCGATTATGGGGGTGATTAAGATGGCCTGGGCGATGATCATGGCTGTTGGGGTGTAGAGCAGGCCGAGTATCCCTAAGGGACCTGAATTTGAGAGAAAGATATAAACGATTAAACCGACGACCACTGGGGGTAACCCCATAAGCGCGCTTAATGTGATGAGGCAGATTGTTCTTCCTTTAAATTTATATACTGCGAGAAGCGCACCAATAGAGAGGCCAATGACACAAGAGATAAAGACCGCAATTAGATTTACTTTGAGGGAGAGTAGAATGATTTCTACCAAATCTTTATCTGCAGATATTATGAGGTGAAGGGCATTTGCAAAAGCTTCTGAAATATCTGTCATTTTATGTGTCTTAATTTCTGGGATATTTTACTTGATGGCTTAAAGCTTTTATTTAAGCAAACAAGGGGGTTGAATAATTAGCTTATTCATAGTTTGGCATATAGGGCTTTTTCAATAAAGGGGAATCGATAAGAATTCTTAATTTGCTTGCTCTAGAGCACGTCACTTTGTTTTGAATTCATTGCCATGCTCTAAATTTTTATTATGGCGTGTCTTTTTTATCTTCGCTTCAGATTGCCCACATGCAACCACACTTTTCACAAAACCGGTATCCACTTTTGTGCGACACGCACTAGGTTTGTTTTTTCAAATAAAGAGCAAAAAAAAAACCAGGTCATTGCTGACCTGGTATATAGGGTGCTTCTTATATAAGAAGCTGAATAGAAGGTATTCTGGGGAGGGAAGAAACCTTCAAGATCAACACAGTGAGAACTGTTTGTTAATCTCTATGCTTCGTAATATGCATGTTTTCTTATCTAAGTGCAAGCAAAAATGCTGCAAAGCAGCTATGCAAAAAATGCATGGCTTTTTTTACTTCTTTTGCCTCTAAATGAGGCAATTTAGAGGTTCGTGGGGTATTTGACTACTTCTGCAGTGCGGCATTACGACGCTTGCAGGTGTGGCTTTTTAGCGCTTTTTGCAAAAATTGCCGCTTTGCAGCATTTGTTTTTGTTAACTTTTTTGATCATCATAGCAATTGTGTTAACTTTATTCTTTAATGGTGGGATATTGGTTTTCGTACCTTTTATTAAAG
>JAEPQF010000062.1:0-373 GCA_017640685.1 Hyphomicrobiales bacterium | reverse complement strand
GAGTTTTTATGTCTATTCGTTCGGTGATTAAATCTGGCGTTTTGGCGCTTTTATTGATTGCTGGTTCATTTGGCGCGGCTCATGCTGGTTGTGTTTCAAAATCAGCTAAAGCCACTTCTTATTCAGAAGCTTCTGCAAAATGGTTTGCTATGGAGACTATGGTGCAAGCTGTGAGCTGGGGCTTGTGGCCAGGCTGGGTTGCAACTGGTGTGGTTGACGGCTATAGCGTTAAAAATGAGAAATATAAGTGTAAATCTGGTTCAGATGGTGTGACTTGCATTAGCTGGGCTAAATTCTGCAAAAAATAAGCTGATCGGGCGATATGAGGTTTGAATAAATCTTATCAGTAATGTTCGAGTTTTGATTACCAAAT
>JAEPQF010000061.1:1734-20095 GCA_017640685.1 Hyphomicrobiales bacterium | reverse complement strand
GTCAAACAACTTATATGGGGGAATAACCCCGTATTGCATTGTTTTCCTAGCCCAAAACGGCTTGTGAGGCGCCAAAAGTAGTTAATTTATGAGTCTACGGCCTAAAACCGAACAATACACCTTCCACAAATAGATAAGAATAAAGAGAGTTACCAGCCTATGAAAGCGATCATCTGTAAGGATTTAACCGGGTATAAAGACCTAAGCCTTGAAACGATAGAGGCACCAAAAGAGATTGCAGATAATGAAGTGATCGTAGAAGTTCATATGGCAGCTCTCAATTTCTTCGATACATTAATTACGCGCGGTAAATACCAAGTCAAACCAGAGTTACCATTTTCTCCAGGCGGCGAAATTTCAGGAAGTATTATCAAAAAAGGAGCAGCTGTCACGGGTTTTGAGGTCGGTGATAGAATAATGGCCTATGTAGGTCATGGCGGCATCAGAGAACAGGTCATAGTTGCTGAAAAGCAATTGGTAAAATTACCCGATGACGTCTCAGATGATGTAGCGGCCAGTGTTTCAATAACATACGGTACAGCAATGCACGGCCTTATGGACCAAGGTGATTTTAAAAAAGGCGACTATGTTGCTGTTTTAGGGGCAGCTGGTGGCGCTGGGCTTGCAGCTGTAGAAATTGCCAAAGCAATGGAACTCGCACCTATTGCCATTGCATCAAGTGAAGAAAAGTTGCAATTAGCCAAAGATCATGGCGCCGTAGATGGCGTGCTCTCAACCATAGATGATCTCAAAGGTAAACTAAAAAGCTATAATGATGGCAAGGGACTAGACGGGATTTATGATTGTGTTGGTGGTGACTTAGCTGAACCAAGTTTACGTGCTTTAAAATGGAAAGGTCGCTTTTTAGTCGTAGGCTTTGCAGCTGGAGATATTCCTAAAATTCCGTTGAACATAATAATGCTCAAAGGAATTCATGTGTCTGGTGTGTTTTGGGGGCGGTTCATTGAAGAACAACCAGAAGACTTCAAACACCATATGAAACAGTTATTAGCTTGGTGCCAAGAAGGTAAATTAAGACCTCACATTGAAGCCGTCTACCCAATTGAAAAAACGGTGGACGCTTTAAGCATCATCGCTGACCGCAAAGCAACTGGTAAATTGCTTATTAAAGTCAAAGCTTAGAATTGGAAATTTAAAAGCAGAAGGTTTAAAGCTCGATAATATCTATTGGCCTTTTGATGCCTTTAAGTCTTCTTCAGTGATTTGAAATAAATCAAGCGCTTGTTGTCTGTGGTGTGGTTTTATATGGCTTTGCGCAAATTTATAAGCCATGTAAATGACAGCAATATCATCAAGCGCCCCAACTCCCATAATAATAAGGAGAACATCAGGGATAAGGTCAACGGGAAAAGCAAGATAAAATAAAGCAAACAAACCAAAAAAACGGACCATCATGGGCGTTTCTTTATCAATGGCGCAGTAAAAGAGTGTAGCTGTAGGCATTATTCCAGGAATTTTCCCGACAAATTGTAAAAAACCATTTTTTGTCGTTGATTTTTCATCCATTTTAGTCATAAAAAGCTCCAAGAATATATTGAGGATTGAGAGCCATTCTAGCTCTTAAAATTTGGATATAACCCTTAATGGAAAATATTCAAATTCATTTAAAGGTGTAATCAATATATTTTCACCAATTTAAAGGTTTCCACCTTTTTATCAAAAAAAACTTTTAACATAATGAAAAAATTTAAAAAATCACTAGTGAAATTGCTTTTGATTTGCTAGCGTGCGTTTAAATACTGAGCGTTAACCTTTTGTTAAGGCTGTTTCGTGCGCTTAAAAAGAGGTATGATTAGAGAAACCTTTAATAAAGATCTTTTCTTTGTAAGCGCAATTATTTTATAAGGGCGCATTATAGCAGCTGAGCATCAGAAACGAAGCGGGAAAACGCTAAAAATAAAGATCAAAACCAGGCGTTAAAAATTTTGATCGAAGAAGTGAAGCTTAAACAAGCAAGACTATAAGAGTTTGAGGGTACGAGGATATGGCTGTAAAGGTGGCTGTAAACATGGCTGTAAAAAAGAGTTCAGTAAGTGAGGGCATTATGAAGTGGTATTGTTCATCAAGAAAACGGTCTCTATCCTTACTAAAAAATAAAATTATAGCGTTTTGTTCGCTTGTAACACTTCTTGTGATTGCAACACTTGCACCATCTCATGCAGCAACATCAAACCCATCTTTAAGCAACCAATATTATATCAAAACAGTTGGCGTGCCGAACTCTATGCAAAAATATGTAAGAGTGGCTGATGCTGATTTTGGTTTTTTCAATCCATATGGAACCAGTGTTAAAAAAAGAAAATATAGAAAATATAAAAAGAAAAATAACAAGAAAGCTAAGGCGCATAACAAATATAAGGTAAAAGCGCCTCAATACTCTCTAGGTATTAAAAATCCAAAAGGATATTTAAAAACATACTATTATAATGGCGGTCTGAATTCCCCCTATTTTGATGATACAGATCAATACATCATCAAAAAGCACCAGAGAAAGCCAATAAATGGTTCTGGCTCATACAGAACAATGTGTGTGCGCCTGAAGGATGGATTTTACTGGCCAATTAGTTTTGCAAGAAGCAAAGCTGATTTTAGAAAAGATCGTATCAAATGCCAAAAAAGTTGTTCCGCTAAAGTTCGTCTTTTCTATTATCGCAATACAAGCGATGATATGACGACAATGCGTGACTTAAAGGGCAAGCGTTATACATCTTTAAAAACAGCGTTTCTCTATCGCAAAAAGTACATTAAAGACGCAAACTGCAAACCAAAACCTTGGAGCGCAGAAGCCAAAGCTGTTCATAAAAAATATGCAGTTTTAGATGCTGAAAAGAAACGTCGGATGCATATTGCCCAGACCAAAAGGGCAGAAAAACTAAGAGTGGCAGCTCTTACCTCAAAAAGAAAATACAGAAAATTAAAAGCCACCTATGCCCGCACACTAAATGCAAGCATAAGCAAGGCAAGAAGAAGCAAAAAATCTAAGTATCGCAAAAGAAGAGTAGCCGGTTACTATAAACGCCGAAAAGTAGCTAAAGCTTACAAAGCTAAAAAATACTATAAAGCGAAAAAATATAAGCCAAAAAAATATAAAGCGAAAAAATACAGCTATAACTTTGACGACGACGATTGGTAGGGCGTTAAAGAGGCTTTAAAACCGACATTAATAAATAAGCGAGTGGATTGTTTTTATGATTATCCACTCGCTTTTTCCATAAATAGAGCTAGGTCGACATCCTTTTGAGTTACTCCGCCTGCATCATGGGTTGTAAGAGTAACGTCCACTTTATTCCAAACGTTAAACCACTCAGGGTGGTGGTTATTCTTCTCAGCATAAAGGGCAACTTTTGTCATCCATGTAAATGCTTCATTGAAATCTTTAAATTTGTAAGTTTTGGTGATTGCGTGACGATTTGCATGTGCATTCCAGCCTTTCAAATCATGCAAAATACTGGCATTTTCATCTAAATTGATTAAGCTCAATGTTGATAACTCCTTTTATTAGTAAAGGTAATTAAATTTATCACAAAGCAAAGTTAATGTGGTGAGAAAACTGAATGTGCAGTCGGTTGCCTGTAAGTCTTATGGTTTCTGATGCCCTAGGGCATAACTGGCCTCACACTCGAAGCCAGATCAAAAGCCAGTGCGTGCTGAGTTTCTGGTGGGCATCTGAAGCACTTTTGCGGATGCCTTGTGGGCATCTGAAGCACAGAAATGCCAACCTGAAGACGCAACTAACGCGTCGGTTGCTGGTGGGCAACCTGAAGACGCAACTAAAAAGATTGAGAGTGAATATTATGAAGAAAAAATCAATTCTCTTTGTCTGTTTAGGAAATATATGCCGCTCGCCGGTGGCTGAAGGGGTCTTTCGTAAAAAAGCTGAGCAAGCTAAAGTTTTGGATTTTCTAGAAATTGATAGTGCCGGCACAGCCGCATGGCATGTTGGTAAATCGCCCGATAACCGAATGATTGCAGCAGCAAAAGAGCGGGGTTACGATCTAACTTCACTTCGAGCGAGACAAGCAGTAGTCGAAGATTTTGAAAAATTCGACCATATATTAGCAATGGACACAGATAATCTATACAGCTTGCAAGATATAGAACCCACGACTGGGAAAGCAAATTTGAGATTATTTTTAACCTATGCGCCAAATATAAAATTAACAGATGTTCCAGACCCTTATTATGGTAAAAAGGATGGGTTTAATCACGTTATAGATTTGGTCGAAGAAGCATCAGATGGATTACTAGCAAAAGTACAAGAAGAACTTAGCGAACAAAATGTGGGTTGAAATAATAACGAACACCTTGCCTAATTTTATGACAAGAAACTCATAGTCACGATGTCAGTTCATAACTTTCTTCTATAACGTAAGGCCCACCTCCCCTAGAAGCACGAGCGGAATAAAGCTCAAAAGAAGTGACTTCAAACTCAATTGACTGAAATTGGCTGTGATCAATTAAATAATTCCCAATGTCACCAGCTTGCCCAGCTTTAAACCGAGCTAAGGTGACGTGCGGGATAAATTTTCTCCCCTCAGCTTTCAAACCTAACCTTTGCGCAGTAATTTCATGTGAACTATGCAAATTCTTTAAAGCTTGACACGGGATGACACCTGCCCAAACCATTCGAGGTCTATCACTGCCAAAAACACCGACAGATTTGAGTTGCAGGGAAAATGGAGCAGCAGATAGTTGTGTAAATCCATCGGCAAGGTCATTGGCTAAAGCTTCATCCACATCACCAATAAACCTTAAGGTGATATGAAAGTCTTCCGGAGCAATCCATCTGGCTCCAAATAACCCAAATTGCAACATAGACAGTTGGTCACAAACGGATGAAGGGATCTTTATTCCTGTAAATAAGCGAGGCATGAGATGATGAGTAGATATGAAAAGATGGACTTAAAAAATATAAAAAAGCGAAATACAATTAATTCATTTCAAAATATAACAGCTTTACGACCATTTAATACTTTATAAAGCATAGATTAAAAATAAATTGCAAAAAGTCGCACATTGAACCCTTGAAAAAGGTAGGGACAAACTCCATATTAGCACAGAAAGCTAAATTGGGGTGAAACTCCTTATATAAGACATTTTTATATACGACATTTTTCTTATGTAAGTGACTTTCATTCGAGAAAAGCATTTTTCTTATAAAAACAAGAATTAGCTGGGCAAACAAAATTTCTAGTTCAATAAAAGTTACTAGTTTAATAGATGGCAAATATTTAAAGGATACAAACATGTCTGATTATCAGCAACATCAAGATGTCTCTAGAGGGTCGTTGAGCCGCGCCAGAGAAATCGATCAAGGCCTACGGGCTTACATGATGCAAGTTTATAACTACATGATGGCAGGTGTCGCCCTAACAGGTGTAGTAGCTTACGGTATTTTCTACATGGCAGGGACTAACCCAGCATTTGCTCAATTAATGTATAATAGCCCATTAAAATGGGTCGTGATGTTCGCACCACTTGCAATGGTATTCTTTCTCTCTGCTCGTATGCACAAAATGAGCTTTAGTGGTGCTCAAATTGCATTTTGGGTTTTCGCAGCACTAATGGGCGCCTCACTTTCGTGGATCTTCCTGCGTTATGGTGGCACAAGCATCGCACGCGTTTTCTTTATTAGTGCGGCAGCTTTTGGTGCATTAAGTGTTTATGGTTATGTGACCAAGAAAGATCTATCAGGCTGGGGTACATTCCTATTTATGGGCCTCATTGGTATCATCATTGCTAGCATCGTGAATATCTTTGTCGCATCTTCAGCTCTACAATTTGCGATCTCTGTAATCGGTGTATTGGTGTTCGCAGGCCTTACAGCTTATGACACACAGCGCATTAAAGAAGCTTATTATGTTGGCCACAGCGCAGAAACATTGGGCAAGCTAGCAATTATGGGTGCCTTAAGCTTGTACCTAGATTTCATCAACTTGTTCATGAGCTTGCTAAGCCTATTTGGCTCAAGCGATTAAGCTTTAAAGCAATATCAAAAAGAAAACCCGGTGAAGTTCACCGGGTTTTTTATTAGCTAATTTCAATATTTTGAAGACAAAATTATATTTCACCCGTCCTCTAACTTTTTATTAAATATCTTTAAAACCTGAGACAACTCTTTGCCCCGTTTCAGCGTTTGTCCTTCATGGCCGATAATGCGGTAAGCACCTTGTTTATTCGCTAATTTAGGCACCTTCTCAATACGATAAAGCGGTTGCTCGCTACTATGTCTAAATATAGAAAAAACCGCCTCGTGAGTGCCTGTATCAATCGCATAATCTCGCCATTCGCCTTTAGAAACCATGTTCCCATAGTAAAACAGGATCTGATTAAGTTCTGTTCTATGAAAACTCACAACCAAATTGTTTGTGAAGTGAGAGCTAGGTGAATTTGAAGATAAAACAATACAGGTGCGAGCAGATTTTTGAGGACCAGATGATTTTTTCGGAAAAGGGATAACCAAAGAACCAGAGCTCAAAAGCGCCTCCAAAGTGGTGATAGTTTAGATACATTTAATCATGCCTGTAGAAGCTCATAAGATCAAGTAGGAGAAATGGAGAAGGTTACTAACTTGTAACATTAAGTAACATTTATCACATAATTGCCTTAAAGCCTTCAAAATCGAGCCGCAATACCTATCTATTAATCATAACATAGCCTGTTTGGCCCAGTTTTTAGGCGGTTCTAAATTTTTCAGCCCCCCAAGTCCCCTTAGGATCAAATAGAAACTGGGCCAATATAAAAAATAAGGTTTTTAAACAAGTTAGCTAGTGATGTGCGTTTAATTTCTTAAAGTTGGTTTTCCCCCACCAAAGATAAGAAAAGCATCACTAGAAAACTTAATCAAATTAGTAAATCAGTAACAGCACCCTATCTGAGTGAAATTAGTCACACTGTGGCTAGAAAACATAGAATATCGGCTGTAAATTGTTAGTTTCATAAAAGTTTTATCGTTGAGTGTTTAGTAATGCGTATTGCCGAATCGTTTCGCGTATCCTATAATCGGCACAGGTACTAAAAGTAATGCGTTTGGATATGGTTTAAGTCATAGAACTTAAATTTATATCAGTACCAAATATGTAATGCGTAATTGTATATATTTAATGTTTTGTGAGCTGCGTATCGTTCATAATACAACAGTTGGGCTGGCACTCATTCTTGGTAGATTGAGAGTCAGCCTTTTGTTTTTGAGCTATAAATTTTTTAGCTAATGAAAGATACTTAAACAGCGACATTATCAATCAGGCGTGTTGTCCCTAATTTTGCTGCAACAAATAACCGAGCAGTTTGATCTTCATAAATCTCGATAATAGGCGCTAGACTTTTAGCATCTCTAATTTCTAAATAATCAACTTCAAATCCAGCTTTGGTAAGCTTGTTGCTTGAAGCTTCTATCAATGAAGAAAGTTTACTGCGCTCTTCTTTTATATCTTCAGCTAATTGTAAAAGAGTTTGATGAAGTAGGGGGGCCGTTTTTCTTTCATCTTCAGATAAATATTGATTGCGTGATGAAAGGGCCAAGCCATCGTCTGAGCGAACAATCGGAGCTCCCAAAATTTCAATTGGGATATTGAGGTCTCTTACAAAACGGCGGATTACAAGCAATTGCTGGTAATCTTTTTCTCCAAAAATAGCAATGTCAGGCTGAACCATCATAAGTAATTTAGTAACAACCGTTGCAACCCCATCAAAGTGATCCGGCCGGCTTTTTCCACACAAAGGAGAAGTAACCCCCGAAACAGAAATATTAGTTGAAAAGCCATCAGGATACATTTCATCATCCGTTGGTGTAAAAACAAAATCAGTAAGTTTGCCCTCAAGAGCTCGAATATCATCAATAAGCGGGCGTGGATAAGCATCTAAATCTTCGCCAGGGGCAAATTGCTTTGGGTTCACATAAATAGAACAAACCACCTGGTCCGCATGCTCTTTGGCAAAATCTATTAAGGAGAGATGTCCTTCATGTAATGCCCCCATAGTTGGTACTAGCGCAACTGTTTTCTTCTGTGCACGAAGGTCTGCAATTTCTTCACGTAATACTTGAATATTACTAACAATGGTCAAGCGATGATCATCCATTGAGAGGGGCTCCTAAATATCAAATTTCTAAAAACAACATAAGAGAAGTCATTTTCATGATGTCTATCAATATCAAAGTTTGCGCGGAACAACAGATAAGAAAATGATTTATCAAATTTTTTGTATTCAATATGGAATGATAGAAAGTGATACAAACTTAATCAGGCCGAATAATGCTTAACTTTTACAAGAAAATGAAGTTAACTTTTCTAGAGAGAAAAATATGAGATAAAATCTTAACCAGTTTCAAAGCGAAAAGGCAAAATTCAAACCATGCAATATGTGCTCTTTGTTGCAGTTATAACCTTGTATATCTATTTCAGGTTTGGCCTTAAAGCCCTGGCAGGTGCGCTTTTTGTTATGGGGCTGCTCGCATTAAGCCGAGGTCTATTCGCATTTGCTATCCCACTTTTCATCATGGCCTACTACTTAATCCGCAAAACGGATTTTCCCCTAGAACTGCCATGGTCGAGAAACAATAAAGGCAATGGAAATATTTCATCAAACACACACGGGCCAAGAAATCCGACCATATCATCTTCATCCATAAAAATCACCATCAATACAGAAAACAAAGAAGTAACGGGAAAGGTACTACGAGGGAAACATGCTGGTGAAAACCTTGATACACTATCGTTAGCAGACCTAAATGAGCTCTTGAAAATTTATGCGAAAAAAGACAAAGAAAGCGAACAAATACTCATAAGCTATATGGATTTAAACCATGAAAATTGGCGCGCTGAGATGAGCGGATATTATGAAAGTGCTGTGCAATCGACAGGCCTTTCTGGTAGAATGACAAAAAGAAAAGCTATTGAAATTCTGGGATTAAGCTCTCATCCAACAGAAGAAGAAGTGAAAACAAATCACCGCCAACTTATGAAACGTTTTCATCCTGACTATGGTGGCTCGCCATTCCTCGCAGCAAAAATTAATACCGCAAAAGATTGTTTGCTAAGCTAGATTTTAATTTAGTTTCTCAAATTTCATAAAAGCTAAAATGTAGAGACGATCAAACAGCTCACTGTTGAGCTGATATCGCCATGCAATCGATTGCTTTTTTCTTCAACTGTCGGCAAGTTTGGCGAGCATCAGCTTCACTAAAGCCAGCAAAGCGGGCCCTATAAACATTGTTGCTCGGAACAAGCATAGTAAAACTCTTATGACCAGTTAAAAGCTTCCCGGCTTTTGAGCCAATAGAATGCAACCGGCGTTCAGCATCTTCCTCAGACCCAAAGGCACCAATTTGAATATGATAAGGCCCTTGTGGCGGGCTCGTCATAACAGGCTGCTTCTTAGAAGCTTCCTTAATGTCACCTGTTGTATCGCTAAGCTCAATCTGTTTGCGTTGCACAACAATTTCTTGAGCAGGCGTGTTTGTAAGGTCTTGTTGGGTCTCTCCAACAGCTTTCGCTGCACCTAATCTCGATGTATCTTTTTTCAATGCGACTTTTTGCACCAAGGCTGGTTGCTTCAATGGAGCAGGACGTTTAACAACTTGTTTTGTATTTTGACGCTGAGCAATAACTTGCTTTCGAGGAGCGGCTTTTTCGGGAGCGCGTTTTTGAACAATACGCTTTGGAGGAGTGCGTCGCTGAACAGCCGCATAGTCCCTACGTGGTGCTTTGCGAGCAAAATTGGCAGCAACAAATTGTTTCTTTGATTTGCCATTGCGCGCTTTACGTAAAGATTTTTTAAGCACGCGAGCCATGAAATTATCTCTCTTACGGGCGGTTTTTCCACCAAGAACAACAGCGACAACATGCTTGCGGCCACTCCAAATAGAAGAGGTCAAATTAAAACCAGAGGCACGGGTGTAACCAGTTTTAATACCATCAATCCCTCTCATGCGAGACATTAACCCATTATGGTTTTTATAAACCTTACCGCGGTAAGCAAATTTTTTGAGTGAAAAAAGAGGGTAAAATTGCGGAAAATCTTTTTGAATGCGCATCCCCAAGGTGACCATATCGCGAGCAGTCGTTGTTTGTCTCTTGTCCGGTAGACCAGAAGCATTCACAAAAACGGTCTTCTTCATGCCCATCTTGCGGGCTTTCCAGGTCATCAGCCGCGTAAATTTCCATTCAGATCCAGCTAAATTTTCAGCAACAGTCACAGCAACATCATTAGCACTTTTCGTAACAAGCGCCTTAATCGCATCTTTCACTTTAATAGTAGATCCAGCTTTTAAGCCTAATTTAGAAGGAACCTGCCGGGCCGCATTAGCGGTAACTTTTAAAGGGGAATTCATATGAAAACGACCAGCTTCAATATACTCAAATAGCATATAAAGTGTCATAATCTTGGTCAAAGAGGCAGGGTGGTGTGATTTATCAATATTATGAGAATATAGAATGCGCCCTGAATGAGCGTCGATCGCCATAGCCGCGGATTTACGTGCCGCATGAGCACTAGATACCCCACTAACTAATGGTACAAAAACCAAAAAACCTAAAATAAGTGCATTTACACCTAGAAACTTACTGTTCCGCATGTTTGTCTCTTTTATTGTTCCTGCCACAAAACAAACACCCAGATCATACAAATCACCCTAATTGATTTGTTTTTTAAAAGGGAAAAACCGAAACGCAACTTTGTTTTTTACAAAAAATCACAAAATCAGCACCCCTCCAAGAAGACCTGGAGTATATATTCAAAATAGCAAATGATAGCCCTCTGATTATTAGTAAGAGCATCATTTTTGGGCATCAATGAGACAAAAATGAAATCAAATTAAGACTTCGAAGCCTTGCCACTATTTAGTAAGCCAATGCCGCAACTGTTTTGAATAATCAAATATGAGCTTATGTATATATGAATTACTTTGAATATTTCTTAAGCAATTAAATCGAATTTAAATAAAATTTTAGTTATCTTAAAAAAATAAAAGTGATCCCTCCAAAAACTCCAATTCAAATCATAATTTGATTCGTTTTTAATGAATTCCCTTCAATTGGGAAAAAATCTCTAAATACACAATTGATTTTTAGGGGCTGGCACTTAGATAATAGGTAACCAATCTTGCATTAACCACTCTGTTCCTAAAATAATCAGTAAAATTTACGATATTTTAAAGAAAATTATTCGGCGGATGGAAAAAAGTATGACAAGATATAAAAAGATGATGAATGATTTGGTCGAACACCACAATGATCTTAAGATTAGAAGCTTATCTATAATGGAGCTAAGAGATAAATCTTAAAGCGAGTTAAGATCTTTAATGGCCAAATTTCAAATTTTAAAACGATTAAACCACCAATGGTGACGATAAGTAACCATTGATTAAATCTAAAGTGATGTTGACGGAAAAATGTTGAATTTAGGGAGCAATATTAACAACATCTTCTGTAATTCTGATGAAGATGATCAAAATGGCAATACGGGTGTAACCAGTCCTGGCATTACAGAAAAAGTAAAAGAAAAGACAAGGAAGCCTAGCCTTTATAAAGTCTTATTGCTCAATGATGATTACACTCCAATGGAGTTCGTAGTTCATATATTAGAGAAATATTTTAACAAAAACCGCTCAGAAGCTGAAAAAATCATGCTTCATGTGCATCACCGTGGCGTCGGCGTATGTGGCGTTTTTACATACGAAGTCGCAGAAACAAAAGTCACCCAGGTGATGTTGTTTGCTCAAGAGCATCAGCATCCACTGCAATGCACCATGGAGAAGGAGTAACTTTCCATGCCTTCATTTACCGAAAGCCTAGAAGAAGCCATTCACCGCGCTTTAGAATATGCCAGTGAGCGCCGCCAGGAATTCGCCACGTTAGAGCATCTTCTCCTTTCATTAATTGATGATAAAGACGCATCAGCCGTGATGCGTGCGTGCGGGGTAAACCTGGAAATTTTGCGAAAGCAACTGATCCAATATATCGACACTGACCTTGACGCACTGATTGTTTCTGAAATTGAGGATGTACAGCCAACAACAGGCTTCCAGCGTGTTGTGCAACGTGCGCTCATTCATGTGCAATCTTCAGGCCGTGAAGAGGTTACAGGCGCAAATGTACTTGTTGCTATTTTCGCAGAAAGAGAAAGTCATGCAGCCTTTTTCTTGCTCGAACAAGATATGACCCGCTTTGATGCTGTAAATTACATCAGCCACGGTGTTGCAAAACGTAGCGATCAATCAGAAACCCGCTCGGCAAGAGGTGTGGATGATGACGCTGCAACCGTTGAAAGTGGTGATGACCAAAATAGAGAGCCAGATATTTTAGAAAATTTCTGCATCAATCTAAACAAAAAGGCCAGTGAAGGTCGCATTGATCCTCTTATTGGCCGCGAGATGGAAGTTAATCGTACCATCCAAATTCTTTGCCGCCGCCAGAAAAATAACCCATTATTTGTTGGTGAACCAGGCGTTGGTAAAACAGCCATCGCAGAAGGTTTAGCTCGCCGGATCGTCAATAAAGAAGTGCCAGAAGTTCTGCATGATGCGGTGATTTTTCAATTAGATATGGGCTCGCTTTTAGCCGGCACTCGTTATCGCGGTGATTTCGAAGAACGTTTGAAATCAGTCATTAAAGAAATTGAAAAAACACCAGGTTCAGTTTTATTCATTGATGAGATCCACACGATCATTGGCGCCGGTGCCACATCTGGTGGTGCAATGGATGCCTCAAACCTGCTCAAACCAGCTTTGGCAAATGGGGCAATCAGATGCATTGGCTCCACAACATATAAAGAGTTTAGAAACTACTTTGAAAAAGACCGGGCTATGGTACGCAGATTCCAAAAAATTGATGTTGAAGAGCCAACACCAGAAGATGCAGTTAAAATTCTTGCCGGTTTAAAGCCTTATTATGAAAAACATCATGATGTGAAATACACAGAACAAGCCATTCAAGGCTCTGTCGATTTATCTGTTAAATACCTTCATGATAAGAAATTACCGGACAAAGCTATTGATGTGCTAGATGAAAGTGGTGCTGCGCAAATGCTTCTACCGGAAGATAAGCGCCGTAAAACCATTGGCATTAAAGAAATTGAAGAAACCATTGCTGTCATGGCACGGATACCACCTAAATCTGTGTCGAAATCAGATGCTGAAATTCTGCGCAATTTAGAACGTGATTTAAAACGCGTTGTTTATGGGCAAGATCAGGCAATCGTCGCACTATCTTCAGCGATAAAACTATCTCGTGCTGGCCTTCGCCAGCCAGACAAACCAATCGGTTGTTATCTGTTCTCAGGCCCAACCGGTGTCGGTAAAACAGAAGTTGCTCGCCAACTGGCAGATACAATGGGCGTGAAAATGCTCAGGTTTGATATGTCAGAATATATGGAGAAACACGCTGTCTCTCGTCTCATCGGGGCGCCTCCTGGTTATGTCGGTTTTGATCAGGGCGGTATGTTAACTGATGGGGTTGATCAAAATCCTCATTGCGTACTGTTGCTTGACGAAATTGAAAAAGCGCATCCAGATATCTTCAACATCCTGTTGCAAGTGATGGATCATGGCAAATTAACGGATCATAACGGTAAAGCCGTAGACTTTAGAAATGTCATCTTAATAATGACATCTAACGCTGGTGCTGCAGATCTTGCAAAAGCCCCAATCGGCTTTAATAGAGATGAACGCACCGGAGATGATCAAGAAGAGCTCAACCGTCTCTTTAGCCCTGAGTTTAGAAACCGCCTTGATGCAATCATCCCATTCAGTAGCTTGTCAGAAGATACAATCTCTCAAGTTGTTGATAAATTCATTTATGAATTGGAAGCTCAATTAGCAGATCGCTCAGTCGCATTTGAATTGACCAAAGACGCAAAATTATGGCTTGCGAAAAAAGGTTATGATCCAAAATTTGGCGCACGTCCACTTGCGCGTGTTATTCAAGAACATATCAAGAAACCACTCGCCGAAGAGTTGCTATTTGGCAAATTAGAAAATGGCGGCACAGTTGAAGTGTTTGTTGAAGGAGCCGGAGCTAAAAAGGCATTGGCCTTTAATTATGTCGGCCCGGCAACAACCAAGAAACCGGCGGCTAAAGCTAAACCAGCTGCAAAGAAAAAGCCGCGAGCAAAAGTTGGTGCAGTACCTGCAACAAAGAAAGCTCCGGCAAGACGCAAACCAGCGGCGAAAAAACCGCGCAAGCCAGCTGCAAAAAATAACGATAGCGAAAGTTAAAAAGTAAACTTTTTAAATTGTTAGCTATGGCTTTTTATAAAACCGACTTATAAAATAATGGCGATCGTTAAAAAAACGGTCGCCATTATTTTTGTTCGAAATTTGGTTTCGCAAAATCATACTAAGAAAGTGGAAAATGCCTGCGCCGCAATTACAAAACTTCATATCCGGCGCCAAAACATCTTTCGCACCAGCAGGGCTTGTCTTATTCCTTACATTTTTTGCTTACGGTGCACTGGTTGCCAGTAGTGACTTACCGTTAGAACTAGGCCTTGGGCTAACCATTTTTGTTTTTGCCATTCCAGGTCAAGTGGTTTTGGTTGACGAGATCGCAAGGGGAAGTGGCCTAATAACCGCTGGTCTTATCACAACATTCACAGCCATTAGATTACTGCCTCTAACAGTTTCATTGCTGCCCGTTCTTCGCTCAAAGAACACACCCAAATGGTTGGAGTTTACAATCGCTCATTTTATTGCCGTGACAGTGTGGGTGCAATCAATGATCAACCTTCCCCCTTTGCCGAAAGAGCATCGAGCTATTCATTGCTTAGGTTTTTGCCTCGGCCTTTTGTTATTTACCAGTTGCGGCACGGTACTTGGCTTTTATGCAGCACATTTTCTACCCTCAAATATCGCAGCTGCAACCTTGATGATCACGCCGATATATTTCTTTCTCTCTCTTTTGGAAACAGCGAAAAGAAAAATGGAAAAAATAGCCTTTGCACTAGGTCTGGCTTTTGCAATTCCATTGACCATCTGGTCCCCAAATCTGGCCCTTATCGGCTCTGGTCTTGTTGGCGGAACAATTGCCTACGTCATTGTCAAAAAGGAAGATCAAGATGGTAAGTGACCTTTCAATTTGGTTGATAATATTGGTTGGGGTTTTAGCAACAGAACCATGGCGCTGGGCCGGTGTTGTTTTTTCTAAAAACTTAGATGAAAATAGTGAAATTATTCTTTGGGTGCGGGCCGTATCAACAGCACTAATCGCAGCGCTAATTATGCGTTTGCTGATCTCACCACCAGGTAGCTTAGAAGAGGCACCACTAATCGTGCGCCTCTTAAGCCTGCTTTTTGCAACGCTTTCATTCTTTATCTTTAAAAAGCGTTTGCTTTTTTCAATTGCCATAGGGCTAGCAGCATTTTTGATTATGCTATGGGCTTTACCCGTTTAGTACGGCTATGTATTTATCAGCATGTTGCTTGAGTAAGTCTCCATCAGCCATTTCAACAGCATGGCCCTTTAAAGGAAGGCCTTCATAGCGCGGAATAACATGAAAGTGCGTGTGAAAAACAGTCTGACCAGCAGCTTCATGATTGAATTGACGAATAACAACCCCATCAGCCTCAAAAGCTTGAAGTGAAGCTTTGGCAATAATTTGCACGGTTTTCATACAATGAGCCAGGCTCTCAACACTAGCCTCAAGCAAATTGATTGATGGTTCTTTTGGTAAAATAAGTGCATGGCCATCTGATTGTGGCATAACATCCATTATTGAGACGGTATGCTCATCTTCAAAGATGACATTAGAGGGAATTTCTTTACGAAGAATTTTAGCAAAAATATTATTGTCATCGTAATTCATCAATTTAGATCCTGTGCTTGTTGTGTCAGTAATTTATAAAATTTAAAAGTCAGTCTTTGGTTGATTTAAATGGCAAGTGTTCTTTAAGAGCGTCCGTCCTCATATCAACAAACCGCTCTTCATCAATGAGAAAATCTTTCACGGCTTCTCGCAAGCCATCATGCAAAATAAAATGAGCCGAATGAGTTTTTTGCGGAGCATAACCACGTAGTAATTTATGCTCCCCTTGAGCACCAGCTTCAACACGATTTAAGTTATTCGCAAGAGCATAATCAATGGCTTGATAGTAGCAGAGTTCAAAATGTAAAAAATCATGATGCTCTTTCGCCCCCCAATACCGTCCATAAAGCGTATCACTGCCCTTAAAATTTAACGCAGCTGCTATGTAGTCTTCACCCCGCTTAGCAAAAATGAGAACGATACTCTTTCGAAGTGTCTCGTGAATAAGCTCAAAAAACGAGTGTGTTAAATAAGGAGTGCCCCATTTGCGATCAAATGTATCAACATAAAATTGATAAAACGCATCCCAATGTTTTCTCTCTAAATCATCACCACTAACCCATTCGACCTCTAAGTCATTGATAAGGGCGAGGCGTCGTTCTTTCTTAATCGCTTTGCGCTTGCGAGATTGCAAGGAACTAAGAAAATCATCAAATGTCTCATACCCCTGGTTTTCCCATTGAAATTGAGTATCAGAGCGAATGAGAAACTGCTCATCCTCAAGAAGGGGAACGAGATTAGGTTCAATAAAATTAACATGTAAAGAGGATAAGCGTTGCGAAACACCTTGCTTGACAGCTGCTTTTAAAAGCTCTGTTTTAATTTTTTGAGCAGTATCTCCAACAGCAAATAAGCGCCGCCCTGTCACCGGCGTGAAAGGCACTGCACATAATAACTTAGGATAATACCGTCCCCCCGCCATTTCAAAACCACGCGCCCAGCCATGATCAAAAACATACTCCCCTTGGCTATGCCCCTTTAGATAAAGCGGCATAATACCAACCACGTTTTTTGTCCCATCTGTAGCGACGAGATGAGACGGCCCCCATCCAGTATGTGCGCGAACAGAACCACTATGCTCCAACGCTGCAAAAAAATCATAAGATAGAAAAGGATCATAGGGTACGTCAGACGAGTTTGCTAAACGATCCCAATCTTCCCTTTTGATCTCATCAATAGATTGAACAGAACGAATATTAAGTGAAACGGTCATACGTGTAGATTATCTTTCATTTGTTAAAAGATCACGCAAGCGATCGTCGTCATGAATTTCAAAAATAGGAATAGCACGTGCCTCTTTGGCACTTTCTCGCATGGCTTGTGTTCTCACCGTCCAACTCATGAGAGGTATGTTGAGGTCTTTCACGAGTTTTTGGAGATGAGGATTGCGAATATCTCCAATTTCATGAGCGATAAAATCAATCTCTAATTCACGCACTTTATCAATTTGAACAACTCCGTTCTGCCGTTCCACTTCGGTAAGTTCAGGCCAATCTTTTGAAGGGCACTGTGAAGTCACCAACCCATGAAGGCTGGATGAACCTAAATTTTTCATCCGTTCAATAACCGAAGGGTCAAAAGACATAACACCATGTGGGCCATCATAAGATTTTAAAATATCAATAAGTCCTTGTTCCATTTCAGGCAGACCAGTCCAATGACTTTTCACCTCAATCAAAAGAGGAACCTTTCCATCAACAATATCTAAGCAGTTTTGAAGAGAGATGATATGATCAGTTCCAACCGAAAAGGGAACTTTTTCTAGCTCAGAAGTTTTCATGAAAGAGAGGCGACCATCTTCTCCAGTGAGACGAAAGAGGGTCTCATCATGAAAAACCATCGGGTTTCGATCACTGCTCATTTGAACATCAATCTCAATACCCACACCAGCTTCAACCGCCATGCGAATAGCGGTTGCACTGTTTTCGACAACGGAAAAAAGTTTGTTATGAAGGCCGCGATGTGCGTAACCAGAAATTTCATCTAGGCGCATTGAATTCAACTCAATTAATTGTAAGGGGTATAATGGTTCAAAGACACGAGGCCTTAGGCTATTTAATTTTAAATAAAGCTTCGACTTCAGTGAGTGAGTTTAAAGGTAAACTACTACAGCCCACAGCAGCGCGGCAATGTTGCCCTGTTTCACCAAAAACATCTTTCATTAAATCAGAAGCACCATTAATCACTTGCGCATGATCATAAAAATCAGCTGGGCAAGAAACAAAACCACCCAAACGAATGCACCGCTCAATTCGATCAAGAGAGCCCAAAGTGGCTTTTGCCTGAGTTAAAATATTAATTCCACAAAGGCGAGCTGAAGCTTGCCCAACAGAAATGTCATTGTCTGAAGGGTGATCTGTAGTTGACATTCTTCCCGTAAATTTTACTTCACCATCTTCAATTGGTACTTGCCCAGAAATATAAAGAAAAGAACCCTCAACCACACAAGGAACATAGGCTCCAACTGCAACAGGCGCGTCTTTTAATGTGATGCCTAAGTCTGCAAGGCGAGTTTCAATTATATTTTGCATTAAGAATAGTC
>JAEPQF010000061.1:0-1724 GCA_017640685.1 Hyphomicrobiales bacterium | reverse complement strand
GAGACGAGTAAAACCAAGCGCTTGGCGTATAAATCATTTTAGTTAGCTTAAAGTGCGTAAAATCAATTGAACAGATGAAAAATTGGTCTCATTTCAATCTTTGCGCAAGGATAAGGTAAAATATAAGTGACCCGAACAGCTATTTAATCCGTGATAAGAAAACAAAGTCACTTCTGTCATAATCTCAGCCATTTAAGCAGTAAATATAAAGTCAGGTATGTTCTATCGTGATTGTGCAATTAAAAGATGTATGCCAGACTTCAGTTGATGTCTGTTCAAATAAAAATATAACTTAAATGGACAAGGAAAAAAGCTAACTAGCAGTCAATACTGACCTCTTGCTAACACAGTCAATTCGCTTTACTTTTATAGACTCTATAAACAGGAAAAGGTTCAAATCCATATGAAATCTCACTCACTTTCCTTCAAGCATAAAATGAAAATAACAACGGCACTTGTTCTTGGTACCACGCTATTAGGCGTCTCATCAGCCAATGCTGTCAATAAAGTGATTGAGACAAAAGATACCCACCTTGCTCCTCATCGAGCCGTCTATGATTTATCATTAAAAGACACCCATTCAAGCGCGAACATTGCAGATGCCCATGGCCGCATGGTCTTTGAGTTAAGCGGTTCTAAATGCGAAGGGTATTTGGTGAATATGCGCTTTATTCTCTCCATAGCTGATACGAAAGGCACGGTGAATGTTACCGATGTGCGCACGTCGAGCTGGGAAGATGGCAAGGCAGAACGGTTTCGTTTTAACACCAGCCAATATTATAACCAAAAGTTCTCTAAAGCGACCATCGGAGATGCAGCAAGAAAAGATAAAGGCGAGGGGATCAATGTTAAAATTGAAAGCCCAAAACCTGGCTCCGTTAAATTCAATCAAAAAGCATACTTTCCAACAGAGCACACGAAGCTAATGTTAGAAGGTGCTTTAAAAGGGAAAAAAGTCGTCCAAGCCCCCATCTATGATGGTTCTGAAAATGGCAACACTCTTTATGATACAACCGCTATCATTGGCAAAGTGTTAGCGTCTGATGCAACAGTCACAACCAGTAAAGTTAAAAACATCTCAGTTTTGAAGGATATGAAATCATGGCCAGTTGCCATTTCTTTCTTTGACAAAAAGAAAAGTGCAAAGCAGGACTTAGTTCCCGATTATGAAATCGCCTTCAGACTTTATGAAAATGGGGTAAGTCGTAATTTGCTCATTGATTATGGTGATTTTTCCTTGGACGGCACAATCTCCAATATTGAATTTTTGCCAGAAAATAAATGCAACTAACTATCTGAAATTGTTGAAGTAAAAATCCAATTCAAGAGAATTTCCACAACCTCGCCGCACCTCGAACCCCACTTGTTGGGCCATAATGAGGGCGGCGAATATCTATGCGTTTATCAGATGAAAAAATCGTTGGAGCCATGAGTTTTGGTAGCTCATCATAAAGATGATCCATCTCTGATAGGCCGCCCCCGAGAACAACAACTTCAGGATCTACAATATTAACAACCATTGATAAGGCCCTTGCAGTGCGAGAGGCATGTTGCCTTAAACTCAGATCCGCATTTGCATCACCATTTTGAGCGGCACGCAATATATCTTCAACCCGGTGGTAGTTAGTTTGATAGAACGAGTTATGATGATGAAGAAGCGCTGGGCCAGAAATCCAACTTTCTATACATCCCCTTTGACCGCACCAGCAAACTGAAGCCTGATC
>JAEPQF010000060.1 GCA_017640685.1 Hyphomicrobiales bacterium | reverse complement strand
GCACCGGGCTGCGCGAAGTGCTCCGCCAGTCCTAATGTACTTTCTTGTCCTTCAGTTGCCCACCAGCAACCGGAACAGGGCATTACTCCTTCTTCGTATGGGGGGATTGTTACTTTACTTAACTTACTCTGAAATTTTAGCTTCAAAGTACTGGATTTTGTAATTTTGCTCGCTTATAAAGCGGGATCAGGAACGTAAGCGTTCAATTTCACTAATTTTTTGCATGACGAGGTTGCCATGGCGGGCCATTCCAAATTTAAGAACATTATGCACCGGAAAGGCGCTCAAGATAAGAAGCGCTCAAAGATTTTCTCAAAACTAGCGAAAGAGATTACGGTTGCTGCGAAAATGGGGACGCCTGACCCTGACATGAACCCGCGCTTGAGAACGGCCATTCAAGCGGCAAAAGCGCAAAATATGCCAAAAGACAATATTGATCGCGCTGTGAAGAAATCTCTTGATGCTGGCGGGGAAAATTACGAAGAAGTTCGTTATGAAGGTTTTGGCATTGGCGGTGTTGGCGTGATTGTGGAAGCATTGACTGATAATCGCAACAGAACAGCTGGTGAAGTTCGCGCTATTTTCACAAAGAGCGGTGGTAATTTGGGGGAAACTGGCGCTGTTTCTTTTGGCTTTGATCATGTGGGTGCGATTGAATATCCTATCGATGTGGCGAGTGAAGATGACATGTTTGAGGCAGCTTTAGAGGCAGGTGCTAATGAAGTTGAGAGTGATGATGACACTCATATGCTATACGTAGACAATGATTCTTTGCATGAAGTTGCCAAGGGGATGGAAGAAAAGTTTGGTGAGCCATCATCAGCTAAGCTTATTTGGAAGCCGCAAAATAATATCGAGCTGGATGATGAAAAGGGCGAGAAGATGTTTAAGATGCTTGAGGCTCTTGAAGATCAAGATGATGTGCAGAACATTTACGCCAATTTCGAAGTATCAGACAGCTTGATGGAAAAGCTCGGGAACTAGTTCTTTTTGTAATATTCTTTGCCATACTAGGGTATGAGTATGGCATTAATAGAAAAATCTAGAAAATAAAGAGCGCGTTGTTTGTAGTTATTTGCTCTTAATTCTTGAAAGGAATTTCAGTGAATAAGACGACGCGCATTATTGGTATTGACCCCGGTTTGAGATTTATGGGCTGGGGCATCATTGATTTTGATGGTGTTCGCCTCTCTTATGTTACCGGTGGGACGTTAAAATCCAATGCCAAAGACAGTTTAGCTCAACGATTGGCCACGCTTTACAAAGGGCTTAGTGAAGTTATTGAGCGTTTTGAGCCGCAAGAGGCAGCTGTTGAACAGACATTTGTGAACAAAGATGCGGTTGCTACATTAAAATTAGGACAAGCGCGTGGTATTGCCCTTCTTGTGCCAGCCCTTCATAATTGTCCTGTAGCGGAATATGCCCCTAATATGGTGAAAAAAACTGTTACTGGTTCTGGTCATGCGGATAAAGATCAGATCCATGCCATGCTTCGTCACCTCCTTCCAAAAGCAAAACCAGAAACTGACGATGCGGCTGACGCGTTGGCCATTGCTATTTGTCATGCACATAATCGAGGCCAAGACCGCATTCTTTCAGCTTTAAAGGCTGGATGAGGGGCTAGCCCCTATTTATTGAATATGTGGGACAGACTTTCAGTATTCCTTCGCTCACCTACATAAGTTCCCTCTATTAAAAAGAATTGCTGTATTCTCATTGCAGATTTCTTTATTTTAAGCTCACTTGTTTTGATTCTCTGTTTTTCTATTGAGACTTGAAGAAGTTTCATTTTTTCGAAAAAACTAAGTTAAAGAAGCGATTTCAGCGGGATTTTGTATGATTGGGAAATTAAAAGGCATTATTGATTCACTTGGTGAGGACTGGGTTCTCATTGATGTTAATGGTGTTTGTTATGATGTGCATTGTTCTAGCCGTACTTTGCAAACTTTGCCTGGCGTTGGTGAAGCTGCTGTTCTTTCAATTGAAACTCATGTGAGAGAAACAGAGATTAAGCTTTTTGGCTTTGCGAATGATTTTGAGCGGGAATGGTTTCGCAAACTTCAATCTGTGCAGGGTGTGGGAGCGAAAGTGGCTTTGGCTATTTTAGGAACTTTAACGACGACCGATTTATCGAACGCCATTGCATTGCAAGATAAAGCGATTGTTTCACGCGCGCCAGGTGTTGGGCCGAAGGTTGCGATGCGGATTGTCTCGGAGCTGAAAGATAAAGTGCCAATGCCTGCGGTGATTGATGGGAAAACCCTTGGCGGCGTGGCTGAGATTGCGGCAAAATCTGGTGGTACTTCGAAAGCGGCAGATGCTGTATCAGCGCTGACTAATCTTGGTTATCAACCGACCGATGCCAGCATGGCAGTGGCTGCAGCTTTTCAGGAAACGGGAGAGGATGCATCTGTTGAAGAGCTGATTAAGCTTGGTTTAAAGGAGCTTGCTGTGAAGGGGTTGGCTAAATGAGTGACCGTATGATTGATGGCAAGCCAAAACTCACTGATGAAGAAGAACGCTCCATTCGGCCTTTAGTGCTGGATGATTTTGTTGGCCAGGAACAAGCCCGGCAAAATATGAAGGTATTTATTGAGGCTGCAAGAGGGCGAGGGGATGCTCTTGATCATGTGCTTTTTGCTGGGCCTCCGGGGCTGGGCAAAACGACTTTGGCGCAAATTGTTGCTCGTGAACTTGGTGTGAATTTCAGATCAACTTCTGGCCCGGTGATTGCCAAGGCGGGTGATTTAGCAGCGCTTCTTACCAATTTAGAAGAACGTGATGTGCTCTTTATTGATGAGATTCACCGGCTTAGTCCGGCGGTTGAAGAAGTGCTTTATCCGGCCATGGAAGATTTTAAACTTGATTTGATTATCGGAGAGGGGCCAGCGGCACGCTCTGTTCAAATTGAGCTTGCTAAATTCACCCTTGTTGGCGCTACGACCCGCGCTGGGTTGCTGACAACGCCATTACGAGATCGGTTTGGCATTCCGATCAGATTGAACTTTTATGAAACGGGGGAGCTTTGCGGTATTGTCACGCGCGGGGCCAAAGTTTTAGAAATGCATATTACGCCTGAGGGTGCGCTTGAAATTGCAATGCGCTCTCGGGGAACACCTCGAATTGCGGGGCGTTTGTTGCGGCGAGTTCGCGATTTTGCCTCTGTTTATGGAGGCGGTGAAATTACGAAAGAGATTGCAGACAAGGCTCTTTCTCAGCTTGAAGTGGATAGTCTTGGGCTCGATCAGCTTGATCATCGTTATTTGCATTGCATCATTCATAATTATGAGGGCGGTCCTGTTGGTATCGAGACGATTGCGGCGGCTCTTTCAGAACCAAGGGATGCGCTGGAAGAAATTGTCGAGCCTTATTTATTGCAACAGGGGCTGATTGCTCGCACGCCGCGTGGCCGGGTCGTGATGGCAAAGGCTTATAAACATTTAGGATTGAAACGGCCAGAGGCGCGGCCAGAAGATATTCAATCTTCTCTTTTTGACCAAACAGATGTGGATAAATTATCTGACTAGTTTTGTGAGTTTTTATCTCTGTTCTTTTCTTTAAGCCTTCAAAATATTTAAGGCTTTTGGTTTTTTGAAGAAAAATTGGGACTAAAATCGCATCAGAAGGGCATGGTTTGGCGCTAAAGTTTCATTCCTTTGTCGTGATTATCAGACTATTTTAAAGATCTGATTTGATAGTCTTGCCATAGCTAAGAATTGATCTGGCTTGGTGGTTTTTGACTTGTTGACTTAAAGAGTGATTTTGCGTCGATTGTTCAGAACGGTAATTTGGGGAGAAAATAAATGGCGTCATTATTTGGTGTGATAAAAAAAATGTTTGGTGGCAGTGAGAAACCGGCTACGAATGAAACCGTTCAAGACAGTGTAGATGGTCAAGAAAGCAGTGGTAACATTGTGACTGATGCTATGGCAAGTGGGCAAGATGCTTTGAATGCTGCCAAAGAGCAAGCATCTTCTGTGGTTGAAAGTGTTACAGAGACAGTTAGTGAAGCTACTTCTGAAACTGCTGAACAGGTTCAGGAAACTGTTGGTGAGACAGTGAGCGACACTGTTAGTAATGTGACCGAGACTGTAAGCTCAACTGTTGATCATGTGGCTGAAGCTGCAGCCAATACGGTGAGTGAAGTGGCTAATTCTGAAATTGTTCAAGAAGCTGAAAGTGCAGTGATTGCAGCAGCTGGTGCAGTTGGCGGCGTTTCTGGTGCGATGACAGAAGCTGTAACAGATATGGTGCAAACGGCTGCTGGTGTTCCCAATGCAGAGGTTGATGAAGGTGGTATGGTGCCATCTCTTCCTCCTTTAGCTATGAAAGATACGATTGATTATTTAGATAGAGACAATTTTGTTGTGCCTCGTTCTGACAGTGTGATCAAAGCGATTGCTTTGGTTGATGAGACTGTTGGTCAAGATGCTACGGCACGTGCCCTTCGGATTTTTGAATATGGTGTGGCAGCTAGCCATGCTTATGAATTACGGGTTGATAGAGAGATTTTATTGCTTGGTTCTTTGCTTGGCCAATTGGGCGCCGGGGCTCCTACAAAAGCTGAAGCTTTTTGCATTGAAAATGGCATGTGGGATGCTTTGGCGAAAAAGGTTGCTTTTGCAATTGAGAACAATGAGACTGGCACGACAACCGACGATGTTGAAGCGCGTGCCCTGGCGCTGGGTGTGGCAGCTGAAATGGCGAATGGTGAAGTGGATTATGTTCATGCAGCAACCGCTGCAGAGACACGAAACAGAAATGTTCATTAGGGCTTACTTTTCTTAAATACTATTCAAATTAATGATCTTTGATTATAAATCGCCTGATGAGGTTTAAGGCTCATCAGGCGATTTTTTTTGCGTAAAAATGATTATTTTTAATTTTAAGAGGATGTGGCATGTCTGAGACGGGGCGTTCTGATCATAATTTGAATCAAAGTTTGGCTACTAATGAGTTGGCTGTTCATGAGAAAGAGCAGCAGTGGCCAGATTTGGCAGGGCGATTGCAAGAGAATGGTCATGTCTTGCCGCTTCGGGTTTATTATGAAGATACGGATTTTTCTGGTCTTGTTTATCACGCAAGTTATATCAGGTGGTGCGAACGGGGGCGGACTGACTTTGTTCGCCTCATTGGTTTGAACCAGAAAGAGCTTTTTGATGGCGGTGATGGGCGTGACAAGTGCTTTTTTGTTGTTCGGCATATGGATATTGATTTTTTAAGACCGGCGATGATGGATGATGTTTTGGAAGTTGTGACAAAAGTTGCCGAACAAAAGTCCGCCTATTTGAAGATTTCTCAAGAGATTAGGCGAGAAGAAACCGTTTTATTTAAAGCACTTGTGACCATTGTTTTGATAAATGAGAAAGGGCGGCCTGTGCGTTTAACTGAGGCTATGAAAAAAGCTTTTCTACCTAGCTAAGCCATCTAAAGCTATGAGGTTCATGGTAAACAGGTTTCTTTAATTTTTGTCTTTTCTTTCTAAAGCTTGAATAGGTTTCGCGAATAATTTAACTACAAAGAGAGCTTCTCATATCGTTTGGGTATGATTTTCTAAAAAATGAGATAAAACAGGGGTAAAGAGACTGTATTATCTTGTTTTGAACTTGTTTTTTAACGATTTGGACCATTTTTGAGCCCTTCTTTTGTCACAAAATTTTGTGAAAGATGACTTTGATTTAGGCCTCAAATAAACACCTCTCAATTTAAGAGGGGGTAGATCAGAGGAAGTTTATGGATCTTTCGAGTTTTGCAGCTTCAACATTTATGATGAATAATGGCACCCTTTTTAGTGCTGATGCTTTAACAAGTGCTGTCACATCTATGGCGGTGGGTGTTGCTGTGAATAGCAGTGATTTTTCTTTTGTCTCCTTATTTTTACAGGCTGATATAGTTGTAAAAATCGTGATGATTGGTTTGGCGGTGGCCTCTATTTGGGCTTGGGGCATTGTTTTTGAAAAGATGTTTTCTATTTCATCAGCCAGAAAACGCTCTGATGCGTTTGAAAAGGTGTTTTGGTCTGGGGAGCCTTTTGAAGAGCTTTATGAAGATGTGTCGCGGCGCGAGACGAAGGGTGTTGAGAGCATCTTTTTAGCAGCGATGAGAGAATGGAATGAGAGCCTGAAGGCAGGGCCTAAGGTGATGGTTTCTGTTCAAATGCGCATTGAAAAGGTGATGGATGTTGCGCTTAACAGGGAAATTGAAAAGTTAGAAAGCAAATTGCTATTCTTAGCAACCGTTGGCTCTACGGCGCCTTTTGTGGGGCTTTTCGGCACGGTTTGGGGGATTATGAATAGTTTCTCATCTATTGCTGCGTCTAAAAACACTAGCTTGGCTGTGGTGGCACCTGGTATTGCTGAGGCGCTTTTTGCAACTGCGCTTGGGCTATTGGCCGCTATTCCGGCTGTGATTTTTTATAATAAATATTCATCTGATATAGCGCGACTTTCACAGCGCTATGAAGGGTTTGCAGATGAATTTGGAGCTATATTATCGCGTCAAATTGAGATGCGGAAATAGTTACGTCTCATTATTGTGCTATGGGGCTGATAGATGATTTCTAGAGGGCCTTATTGAGCAAATAAAGTTTAAAGGAACCAATATGGGTGCATCATTAGGAGGTGGTAAGGCAATTCCACGTAGACGCCGGGCGCGAAGCCGGGGTGGTGCTGCTCCCATGTCTGAAATTAACGTGACACCTTTTGTTGACGTGATGTTGGTTTTGTTGATTGTGTTTATGGTGACGGCGCCATTACTGAGCGCTGGGATACCGCTTGAATTGCCTAAGACTGAGGCGAAATCTTTGGGCGGTGAAAAAGAACCTTTAACGATTTCGGTTGATAAAACTGGTAAAGTCTACATTCAAGATAAAGAGATTACGCTTGAAGAGTTAGTTCCCAAGCTCAAAGCCATTGCTAAAAATGGCTATAATGAGCGTATATATATTCGAGGGGATCAAAAATCTTTGCATGGAATGATCTCTGAGGTGATGGGAAAAATTTCTAATGCTGGGTTTACACGCTTGGCGATTGTGACCGATGCGAGTAGTCAATAAAGACTAATGCGCGTTGAAAAGTAGCTATAATGCTTGGTTTTCAAAGTTATAAAGCGATTTTAAGGTTTAACACTTAAATTAAGGGAGCAAAGAGTGAAGCTAGGGCTTATCATATCTATGGTGTTTCATAGCGCCCTGTTGGCTTTTGCATTGCTTTCTCTTACGACTGCGAAGGCTTTAAAGCCTATTGAAGTTAAATCGATCCCGATGGAAATAGTTGATATTTCTGAGCTTACCAAGCTAAAGGCTGGTTTGAAAAAAGCGCCTGAGAAAATCGATCCTAAGAAAAAAGACAAAAAACCGATTGCTAAAGAGATTAAAAAGGCAAAAAAGAAGAAGAAGCCTGCTCCTAAGCGGGCTGTACAGCCAACAGCTGAAAAGCAAGAGCCGGTACCGGTGAAAAAGCCTGAAGTTAAGAAGGAAAAGCCAAAGCCGGTTAAAAAGAAAGTGGCAAAGAAACCGAAACCTAAACCGAAGAAAAAAGCTAAACCAAAACCCAAACCCAAAGCGAAGATTGTTAAAAAGAAGCGTAAGAAGAAAAAGTTCAACGAAGATAAAATTGCTGCGCTTTTGAATAAAGTGCCTGATTCTGGGCCAACGGCTTCTAAATTACCTGATTTGCCTGGAGCCAAGAAGGTGAAAGGCAACCCCAAGGGCAAGCATTTGCGTATGAGCATCAATGAGATTGATGCATTTCGCCGACAGGTATCTCAGTGTTGGAACCCGCCTGTGGGGGGACTTGGTGCTGAAGAACTGAGTGTGAAATTGCGGATTAGGTTGAATAAAGATGGGACGCTCAAAGGGCAGCCTCGTGTTTTAAATCGTGGGTCTTCCTCTTTCCAGCGGGCTGCAGCTGATAGTGCTGCTAGAGCCGTTTGGCAATGTCAGCCTTATAATAATCTGCCGAGAAGAAAATATGACACTTGGCGTGATATGATTTTAAACTTTAATCCTGCAGATATGTTGCGCGGCTAAAGTGATGTGTGATTATCTAAAATCTGAATGATTTGAATTTGAATAACCAATCTTAATCAAAAAAGGTGAGATGCAAATGGATAGCAAAGCAAGATTATGGGGCCGTTTATCCCAAAATTCTGTCGTTATATTCAATTTGGATTTATTTTCATTGAGATTGAAAAAATTACTCATAGCTTTCTTTGGCAGTTTACTTTGCTTGCTTCCTTTTTCCTCTTCATCATATGCGCAAGTTGAGATTGATATTACTGAAGGTAATGTTCAGGCTATTCCTATTGCGGTTGCAAGCTTTGAGGGCAAGACATTTGAAGACCAGCGCTCTGCCCAGGAAGTAGTGCAGGTTATTCAGGCTGATTTGGCTGGCACCGGTTTATTCGAGCCGCTTGACCCGCTTTCTTTCATTCAAAAAGATGCCAGTGTTCTCAGTGTGCCTAAATTTTCTGATTGGCGGGTGATTAAGGCGCAGGCTGTTGTTGTTGGTAAATTAGAGCGATTACCAGATCGCCGGATTAAAGCGCAATATCGTTTGTGGGATGTATTTTCTGGAAAACAGCTTTCTGGGGAACAGTTTTTCGTTGAAAATGAGAATTGGCGCCGTGTTGGGCATGTGATTGCTGACACGATTTACCAGCGTCTTACTGGTGAAACCGGTTATTTTGATACGCGAATTGCGTTTATTGATGAAACGGGCGGGAAGAAGCGCCGTATCAAACGTTTGGCAGTGATGGACCAGGATGGGCATAATCTTAGATATTTAACTCAAGGGCAGCATTTGGTGTTAACACCGCGTTTTGGGCCGCGGGCTAATGAACTTACTTTTATGTCTTATGAAAGCGGTGTTCCGCGGGTTTATTTGCTTAATTTAGAAACAGGTCAGAAACGTGTTGTTGGTGATTTTCCCAATATGACTTTTGCACCTCGGTTTTCGCCTGATGGGCGAAAAATCATTATGAGTTTGCAGCAAGGGGGAAATGCAAATATTTTTACCCTTGATATTCAATCACGTCGAACAGTGCGCCTAACGAATAGTGCGTCGATTGACACTGCCCCCAGTTACTCGCCAGATGGCAAGAAAATAGTCTTTGAATCAGATAGAGGCGGTTCAAAACAGCTTTATGTGATGAATTCTGATGGTTCTAACGCTAAGCGAATCAGTTTTGGTGATGGGCGATATTCAACGCCTGTTTGGTCGCCTCGGGGTGATCTGATTGCTTTTACAAAGCAAATTCCTGGTCGTTTTCTCATTGGTGTTATGAAGCCTGATGGCTCTGGAGAGCGGATTTTGACAGAGGGCTATCATAATGAGGGGCCGACTTGGGCGCCAAATGGCCGTGTTTTGATGTTTTTCAGAGAAACTCCAGGTGCCAAAGGGGGCGCTCGCATCTATTCTGTAGATCTTACTGGGTATAATGAACGGCGTATTCGCACGCCTTCTTGGGGGTCCGATCCAGCTTGGTCACCTCGTGTTAACAAATAATTGTTATTATTCTTGCCTTTACAGATAGAATCACCTTCAATCTCATTTAGATGGGTGGGGCTGTGTATTACTCATGGTTCTAAACATGCTTGACGGGGGTGAAATGCAGTATTTAGTGTCTTTTTCGCATCATTTTGCTTGAAAACATGTGACTGTATCGCATCTGTTCTTGATCTTGCGGTGCAACGCCGGTAATTCGGATATATGCACTGCTCGTAATATTCTTAAGGAGTTTGCAGGATGCAATCGTTTAAACGTATTTTAGTAACTGCCGTTCTTATTGGTGCAGTTGCTAGTGTTACTGCATGTCGTCGTGAAGTTCGTCATGAACCAATGAAGCTTGGGGCTGATGTTACGATGAATATTGTGGATCAACGGGTTCGTTAAAGATTTCGTTCTTTGACACATAAAAGTGTCATGTCAACTTATTAGGATTACAAAGTTTCTAACCGGATCTTAGATCCAAAACATTACCTGAAGGGGGAATTACCATGAACAAATTTAAAGGTCTTATCGTTGCTGCAACTATCGTTGGCACAGTAGCTACACTTGGCGCTTGCCGTCGTGAAGTTCGTCATGAGCCAATGAAACTTGGTGGCGACGTTGCTCCTGTTACTCAAGCTGTTCGTTAATTTTAACGATCAACTTGACTGAAATTAATTTTTCAGAACAGTTAATAAGACCGTGTTGCATATTTGTTAGATATGCAGCGCGGTTTTTTTATGGCTCATTTATGAGCCTACCACCTAGATTGTGCGCTGTTTTTTGATCTTATGACTTGCGCTTCAATAATTTGAGCTCTTTTGCTCTTGTGGCTTACTTATCTGCAACTTTAAAATAGATAGTTCATAATTTCGCTATTATCTTGAGCTTTCTTTGCATTAGCTATGATATGTGTTTCTAAATGAACTCCCCTTGCTTTGGTTAGCTTTTTGCCTTTGCTTGATTGTATTAATCGGATTTGGGGATAATTATCAGCTTTACAATTGAGCTCATAAGTTTCAGTTCATAAAAAAACATGTATAGTTGTCGTATCTGATTTGTTTTCTTAAATGAAGGCATGCTAAAATTTGTTTTTATGTGGTTGCATAACTTATTTTTGATACTGAATGCGTTATTTAAATTATATAATTCGTGACCTTTCTGCCAAATTGGTTAAAAGAGATCATGGCTGTACTTATAGGTGAAAAACTGAGGGTGAAAATGATTTCTCATTTTTTTAAAAAAGACGTTTTAAGACTTGCATGTGTATTGATCCTCGCGGTGTTTGTCACTGGGTGTAGCAACGCAAATAAGAGTTTAACCGGTGTTCCAACCAAACCAGGAACCCCACAAGATTTTGCTGTGAATGTGGGAACGACTGTTCATTTTACAACGGACAGTGTGCAGTTAACAGAGCAAGCTCTTGGTATCTTGCGTAATCAGGTGAAATGGTTGCAGCAATATCCTAATTATTCAGTGACGCTTGAAGGCCATGCTGATGAACGGGGCACGCGAGAATATAATATTGCTCTTGGTGGTCGCCGTGCTGACGTGATTAAAAATTATCTTATTCAAAATGGCGTTAACCCAACGCGTTTAAGAACCATTTCATATGGTAAGGAACGCCCTGTTGCTATTTGTAATGATATTAGCTGCTGGTCACAGAACCGACGGGTAGAAACAAAGCTTAATGGTGCAGCTAATTACTAAAGTTTGGGGTTGTTAAGATTTTTGGGGTGCGTGAAATGAAGCGTTTAACTGGAATATTGGTTTTATCTATTTCTTTGAATGTTGGTGGGCTTGCTTTAGCTCTTCTTCATACTGGTGCTGATAATCATTATGTCTCAAAAGCTTTTGCCCAAGATGCGACTAAAAAACCTTCTCAGCTTGATGAATTGAATGAAGCTCAGCGCAGGATTGATCGCCTTGAAGCTCAGATTACTGAGATGAAATCTATGATTGGGGCGTTGCAAACACTTGTGCAAAAAGGTGTACAACAAAACCGGCCCATTAATAATCAAAATTTTGAGCGGCGCTTGCCGCTTGATCAGCGTTTGGATCAGAGGTTGGACCAACGTTCGGATCAAGGCGCTGCTGATCGAGTAACCGGAGAGCCTCAATTTAGAACTGATGGATGGGGTGCTAATACCCAACCTGAGCGGCAATCTGGTAGGCAATTGTCAGAAAACCGGGTTCCGGGTGCTGATTTACCGCTTGATGGCCAAGTGCCGAAAAGCCGTGTTGCTATTAATGGTGCACAGCCGCGCAAATTATATGATGCGGGCTATAATTATTTGATGGCGAGTGATTATGTTTCTGCTGAAGCGACGTTTCGTTCTTTTTTGAGAAATTATCCGCAAGATCAACTTTCTGGAAATGCGCAATATTGGTTGGGTGAGACTTATTTTGCACGTGGTGATTATAGAAAAGCCGCGCATGAGTTTTTAAAGGGATATAAAACTTATAAAACGAGCGCAAAAGCCCCTGATAATCTTTTAAAACTCGGGATGTCTCTTCAGCGGCTTGGGCAATCTGAAGCGGCTTGCCAGACATACACGCAACTTCGCGATAAGTATAAATCACTCTCTGGGCATATTTCTCGCCGTTTGGATCAAGAACAAGGCAAGGCGCGCTGTCGTTAATTCTCACTTGAGATTTTATCTATAATTCTTCTCCTTGCTTTTAAGAGGCCTTCAATTGTAGGTTGGCCTTCATGGATTTTACTCAATTAAAATTGGATGATTTATTTGCTTGCCTCAGTGAACAGGGGGCGGTGGGGCTTGCTGTTTCTGGGGGTGGGGACAGTATGGCTTTGATACATCTTTTTGCTGAGTGGCGTGAGGCGCATCCACTAACGGACGGTAAGGATGTTGTTTTCTCTGTTGATCATGGGGTGCGAGAAGAGGCCCTAGGTGAAGTTTCATTCGTTATGAAAACGGCAGATGAACTTGGGTTTCTTGGTGTGCCGATTAAACTTGAGGGGCTTGATGATGGGGGGGCTTTACAGGCTCGGGCAAGGGATGCGCGTTATGAGGCAATGGCGGGGCGATTAAAAGAGCTCCGGCTTTCTCAATTACTTACTGCGCACACACTTGATGATCAGGCTGAGACCTTTTTAATGCGGCTTTTAAGGGGGAGTGGTATTGATGGGCTTTCATCTATGCATGCGAAAAGAGAGCTTTATGGGGTTACTATTGTAAGGCCGCTTCTGACGGTTCGAGGAGAGGTTTTACGGGGGTGGCTTTCGAAGCGCGGTATTGATTGGGTTTCAGATCCGAGTAATGAGAAAGTGGAGTATGAGCGGGTTCAAGTCCGCCAGTTGCTTCAATCTTTAGAAGGGCTTGGGAATTCACCTGAAGGAAATTTAACTGAGATGATTGGTGAAAGTGTGCGCCGATTGCAGCGAGGGCGATTGGCGCTAGAGCAACAAGCAATTGATTTTGTCAATTCTCAGGTGAGAGCACATCGGATTGGTTTTTTACATGTGAAGGCTGATGATTTGTTTTGTCTTCCTCTTGAGATTCAAATTCGAATTTTGCACCGCTTGCTTCTGGCATTTGGAATTGAAGGGCGCTCGCTTTCTAGTTTGGAAGGGGGAATTTCTCATATTGAGGCCATGGGGAAAGCAAAATTTGTGCTGGCTGGTGTGATGTGTGAGAAAAAGGCTGATGGATATTTACAATTTTCAAGAGAAATTGGGCGCACTCCCTTTGAGATTGTTACGAGAAATTTTACCCAAAATGACCTTGCTTCAGAAAAACAATTGATTTGGGACAAGCGAGTTGAAATTATTGTGCCAAGTGGTTTTGCAGGTGAGTTATTAGTTCGTGGGTTTAGCAATGTTGAAATTGCTCAAATTAAAGAAAAATACAAGCAAATAGGTGTTGATGTGTCTCGTTTAAAAGGGGCGCAGAAGATATTGCCAGCGCTTGCTGGATGCTGGTGTAATGATCAATTGGTCGCTGTTCCTCAGTTAGAGCTTTATGATGAGAGCTTATTTGTGGAGTTATTTGGCGATTTGGATGCTTTTTTAGATGATGTTTCGTTTGAACGGGCTGTTTTTCCGCTCAATAGGTGGAAAACTCAGTTAATTTAGGCGCTTGTTTGGCCTAATTTGTGTGCATTAGCCTAGTTAAGGTGAAATTAGCCATAATGTTGTGAGATTTTGTTGTAAAGTCCGTTGAAGTTCTTGAGAAAAGCAGTTTTTCTTGCTTTTCTTCCTCTTCTTCCTATTGGCAAAACTGACTTGCGTGCCTATGTTAAGGAGATTAGATGCTGGTTTTTTTAAAGCGAGTGTTTTAAGGACTTTTTTACGAAAATATTTACACAAGTTTCGTATAAACGCTTTTTTGCTAAGATATTCATTTGCAAGCGCTTTTGGTTAAAAATCACTTTATAGCTTGGTTTTTTAGGTAGCTTGGTTTTTTAGTGTTTTGTTCTTAGCGAGCTTTTGTCTGTACCAATTTTCATCACAGGCGGTTTTTTGTGATGATGTTTTATTTAATGAGGCAAAAAGATAGACTTTTCTTCTTTGTCTTTGGGATAGGAAATTTTTATGAATTCGCATTTTCGCAATTTCGCGGTTTGGGTTGTCATTTTATTATTGTTACTTGTTTTATTTAATATGATCCAAGGGGCGCAAAATAATCCGAAACAAACTCAAATTAGTTATTCTGAATTGTTGGCTCAGGTTGAGCAGGGCAATGTTAAAGAGCTGACGATTGCTGGTCAGAAAGTTACTGGCCAGTTTGGGAATGGCGGTGCGTTTGCGACTTATGCACCGAATGATCCTAATTTAATTGGTACACTTTCTTCTAAGGGCGTGAAGATTACAGCGAAACCACCTGAAGATGATTCAAATTCATTCTTGAATGTGCTTCTCACCACTTTCTTGCCTGTTCTCTTGCTTATTGGTGTTTGGATTTTCTTTATGCGTCAGATGCAAGGTGGCGGTGGCAAAGCCATGGGCTTTGGTAAATCTAAGGCGAAGCTTCTAACTGAACATCATGATCGGAAGACATTTGAAGATGTTGCTGGTGTTGATGAAGCCAAAGATGATTTGGTTGAGATTGTTGAATATCTAAGAGACCCACAAAAGTTCCAACGTTTAGGTGGCCATATTCCTCATGGTGCACTTCTTGTTGGCCCTCCTGGAACTGGTAAAACTTTATTAGCTCGTGCGATTGCGGGTGAGGCGAATGTGCCGTTCTTTACAATTTCAGGTTCGGACTTTGTTGAGATGTTTGTTGGTGTTGGTGCGAGCCGTGTGCGCGATATGTTCGAGCAAGCCAAGCGTAATGCACCTTGTATTATCTTTATCGATGAGATTGATGCTGTTGGTCGCCATCGTGGTGCTGGCCTTGGTGGCGGCAATGATGAGCGCGAGCAAACATTGAACCAACTTCTTGTTGAGATGGATGGTTTTGAAGCGAATGAAAGCATCATTTTGTTAGCTGCGACTAACCGCCCGGATGTTTTGGACCCAGCTCTCTTACGTCCTGGTCGTTTTGACAGGCAAGTTGTTGTGCCTCTTCCTGATGTTGTGGGCCGTGAAAAGATTTTGCGTGTGCACGCTGAAAAAGTGCCACTTGCACCAAATGTTGATGTGAAAGTTCTTGCACGCGGTACCCCTGGTTTTTCTGGTGCAGACTTGGCGAACCTTGTGAACGAGGCTGCCCTTTTAGCGGCGCGTCGCTCAATGCGCATGGTTACTCAACAAGAATTTGAAGATGCAAAAGATAAGGTCATGATGGGCGCGGAGCGCCGCTCAATGGTTATGACTGAGCATGAAAAGAAAAATACTGCTTATCATGAAGCAGGGCACGTGATTGTTGGTTTGAATGTGCCTGAATTTGATCCGCTTCATAAAGTTACAATTATTCCTCGTGGCCGTGCTCTTGGTGTGACCATGAACTTGCCAGAGACTGACCGTCATTCTTATACGCGTCAATATTGTATTTCACGTCTTGCGGTTCTTTTTGGTGGCCGTGAAGCTGAGATTAAGATTTTTGGTGATGACAAAGTGACAAACGGTGCGACTGGTGACATTCAAATGGCAACGAGTTTGGCCCGCCGCATGGTTATGGAATGGGGCATGTCTGAAAAGCTTGGCCGCGTTCTTTACAACAGCAATGAGCAAGAAGTCTTCCTTGGGCATTCTGTGACGAACTCTGTGAATATTTCTGAAGAGACCGCTCGTTTGGTTGATGAAGAAGTTCGCCGTCTTATTGATGATGGTGAGAAAACCGCAAGACGAATTTTGGAAGAAAAAGCTGATGACCTCGAAGCAATTGCTCTTGGGCTTCTTGAGCACGAGACATTAAGTGGTGAGGAAGTTAATGACTTGATTAATGGCAAACCATTGCAACGAGATGAACCAGATGACCAGTCTGGTGGTTCTCACTCAGTGGTTCCAATTGCAGGTAAGCCGAAACCAAAATCTGGAGGTGAAGAACCTTCTGGTGGTATGGAGCCGCAACCGCAAGGTTAAGGATTTTTTAGTGCTCCTTTAGTTGGCATTTTTGTACTTCAGATGCCCACTTTGCATCCTCACTATCATTGCTTCAGATGCCCACTAGGCATCCGCAAAAGCAATCGGTGCTGCATTCGCAAGAAGCAGCCGGAGCGGAGTGTTCATGAAGCTTTCTGTTTACTTTAAGAAATTAAAAACCCAAATCGACATTAGTTGATTTGGGTTTTTTGTTTTGAAAGTTATGCTTTTAAACGTTTTTCCCAAAGAGAATATGGTTTTTGAGACAAATGAAGTGCTTAAAAAATGATTTAGAGTGTTTCCTTATTTTCATTCGTGGTTGAAACACTCTAAAATAGCTTTAAATAACGACTTTTCCCCCAGAGGTACATGATGGATTATTGGCGGCCACTTCCACTAGAATTAGATAATAAAGACCAATTTATTGGCGGGGTTAAAATTGCGTCTCTTGCCGGCGTGAAAGGACTTGGGTTTTGTCAATTAGAACGCCTTATGCGTAATGGTCCTGAAGTGCATCGTCATTTGTTTTCTCTTAGTGATGTTCCTGATGAGTTTTCTGTTTTAGGTGAGATGATTTCGGCTGATCGTATGCCACTTCGAGATCTTTCTCTTGAGTGTCCTCGCATTATGGGCGTTCTTAATGTGACTCCTGATAGTTTTTTTGATGGTGGTCAGCATGATCAATGCTCTGATGCGATCGATTGCGGCCTGGCGATGGTTGAAGAGGGGGCTGATATTATTGATGTTGGGGGTGAGAGCACACGGCCTGGGGCTGAACTTGTTTCTGTTGATGAAGAACTTTTACGGGTTATTCCTGTGATTGAAGCTTTGGCTGCGCGGACGAATGCCCTCATTTCTATTGATACGAGAAAATCAGAAGTTATGGTTGCGGCCGTTCAAGCTGGAGCACATATCATCAATGATGTTTCAGCTTTAACATTTGACCCGAATTCACTTGGAGTTGCTGCTTCTTTAAACGTGCCTGTTATTTTAATGCATGCACAAGGAACGCCAGAAGTGATGCAGGATAACCCTTCTTATAATCATGTGTTGCTTGATGTTTATGATTATTTATCTTTAAGAATTCAGCGTGCGGTAGAGGCCGGGGTTCGGGCTGAGAATATTATCATTGATCCGGGTATTGGTTTTGGCAAGAGTGTTTCTCATAATTGTGAATTGTTAAAGGGATTGAGCTTGTTTCATGGGCTTGGGGTACCTCTTTTGCTTGGTTGTTCTAGGAAATCTTTTATAGCTGCGTTATCTAAAAATGAACCTGCTGATCAGAGGTTGGCAGGTTCGTTGGCGGCTCTTTTATTAGGCGCACGGCAAGGGGTTCAGATTTTTAGAGTGCACGATGTTGCAGAGACGGTTCAAGCCTTAAAAATATGGCGTTGTGGGTATTAATCTTAATTTTACCATAGAGTTAAGACATCTAACTTATTGATCTGAAAATTAATTGTTTTTCTCTAAAATACGCTCAAATTTATCTTATTTGTACGCGGTTTTCTTGTAAAATTCATATGCAATATGTGATTGATCTGTGGATTAGTTACATGGATTTTCTATTTAAATTGCATTATCAAATAGGGTGAATATTTCAGTTTGTCGTATTTTAATTTCTTACATTTTTAGCTGTGGGGTTTTTGTTAACATGTCGAAGAAACTTTTTGGTACTGATGGTGTTCGCGGGCAGGCTAACCAATATCCCATGACCAGTGAAGTGGCCTTAAAACTTGGTATGGCAGCTGGTAAAATGTTTACGAATGGCGGGCATCGTCACAGTGTGGTGATTGGCAAAGATACGCGTCTTTCAGGCTATATGATCGAATCTGCTCTTATTTCTGGTTTTACATCTGTAGGTATGGATGTGTTTCAACTTGGCCCGGTGCCAACGCCAGGTGTTGCGATGCTTACGCGCTCTATGCGCGCTGATCTAGGTGTAATGATTTCTGCTTCGCATAATGGTTTTGCAGATAATGGTATTAAGATTTTTGGGCCAGATGGTTACAAGCTTTGTGATGCTCAAGAAGCTGAAATTGCGCAAATGATTGAAGGAGATATTTCCTCTTTACTGGCTGAACCTCGTCAAATTGGTCGAGCTAAGCGGATTGAAAGTTCGCGTGATCGTTATATTGAAGCAGCCAAGCGAAGTTTACCGCGCAATATGCGCTTTGAAAATTTGCGGATTGTGATTGATTGCGCAAATGGTGCGGCTTATAAGGTGGCGCCTTTAGCTCTATGGGAGCTTGGTGCTGAAGTCATTACGATTGGTGTTGACCCAAATGGTACTAATATTAACGAAGGGTGTGGTTCAACGTCTCCTGAAGCGCTTTGTGAAAAAGTGAAGGAAATGCGGGCTGATATAGGTATTGCTCTTGATGGTGATGCTGACCGGGTTGTGATTGTTGATGAAAAGGGGCAATTGGTTGATGGCGATCAATTGATGGCGGTTATTGCTAAATCCTGGAATGATCAAGGGAAATTGCAAGCTGGTGGTGTGGTGGCCACCGTCATGTCTAATCTTGGGTTTGAGCGCTTTTTAGAAAGTGAAAAGCTTAACCTTGTTCGCACACCAGTTGGTGACCGTTATGTGGTTGAGCATATGCGTCAGCATGGCTTTAATGTTGGGGGGGAACAATCAGGGCATATTGTTTTAACCGACTTTTCTACCACTGGTGATGGGCTAGTTTCTGCTTTGCAGATTTTGGCTGTTGTTGTTTCTTCAGGTAAACCTGTGAGTGAAGTTTGCTCGCAGTTTGAGCCAATTCCTCAACTCTTGCAAAATGTTCGTTTTTCTTCAGGTAAGCCCCTTGAAGAAGCTACTGTTATTGAAGCCATTAAAGATGGAGAATCAAGACTTGGCCAAAGTGGACGTATTGTCATTCGCCCTTCTGGTACGGAACCCCTTATTCGGGTGATGGCAGAGGGAGATGATAAGACTTTGGTTGAGGATGTTGTCTCAGATATTGTAGGCGTTCTTAAAGCTGTTTAAGGCTTCTTTGAAACTTGTTGGTAAGTCTCAGTACTCTGTTGACTCTATTTGTTTTTTATCGAATCTGTCACTTTAATTTTTCGAATTTTTGTTTGTGAGTTGTTAATGAAATAGTAGCTTTGATTAATGTTTTGTTAATAGATTCAATGAGTTTCTCTGTTTTCTGTTAATTGTCTTTTAACGTTTCTCCATGATTATCCCAAGAGAGAACTGTGCTCTGATTTTTGAGTGCAGGGGGTCGCCACAGTTGTGTTGGCATTAATCTAAAGGGGAAATATTATGAGTAAATGTAAGGTAGGCTTCATCGGCGCCCTTATGTTGGTGCTAACAGGAACAACTGCTGGTGCTGCTGATTTGGGTGGTGATTATCGTGGTAGTTTGAAAGACGATGATTACTACGAAGTTTCTGAAAATACTCGTGGTTGGTACTTGCGCGGTGATATTGGCGGTACTTTCTATGATGACTTTACAATGACAGATTCAAACGCTGCTAAATTCATTCTTGAAGATATCGATGATAACTTTATGTTTGGTGGTGGTATTGGTTATAACCTTATGCGTGGGTTCCGTGTGGACTTCACATTGGATTATAGAGCTGATGCCGATGTTTTTGCTCAGCTTGATTCAGGTACGGTTCCTGATAATCAGTTTACAGGTGATTTAAGCGCGCTTGTTGGTTTGGCTAACTTTTACTATGACTTAGATATGGGGCACCGTATCACGCCATATGTTGGTGTTGGTGTTGGTTTTGCCGCTTTGTCTATGGATGGACCAGATTCAGATGATAGTGATACAACATTTGCATGGGCTTTGATGGCTGGTGTTGATATTGACCTTCGTTCAAACTGGAAGCTTGACATTGGCTATCGTTATCTGAACCTTGGTGATGGCAAATTTGACGACAGCAAAATCCCTGGTCGTAAGTTTGAACTAGAAGATTTAGAAGCGCATGAAATTCGTGTAGGTCTTCGCTATCAACTTGGTTGCTTAAGAGATTGCACACCTTCATATGAATCTTACAAATAAGATTATATAAAATAATTTTTAAGAGGCAGGCTTTTTAGTCTGCCTTTTTTGTTGCTCCTTCGGTTGCCCAGCAGCAACCGCGCTGCTTCGCTGCGGCCCTCCGAGAGGCGGGGCTTTTTGTTTGTGCTTCAGTTGCCCACTATGCAACCGCACTAGCACCGGGCTACACTGTCGTTACGCCATGTCCCTTAGCCCGAAGTGGGCTAAGCTCCTACTTCGCTATGTGAGCTATGGATTAAATTTTCTTAGTTGAGTTTTGCTTTCTAGTAATCAATCGTTTTTTGTCAGAATTTTTTATAAAGTCTGAGTGAATGTTTAACTTTGGTATCACATTTTCTGTCATGTGTTGATTGCATATGAGCTATTTTGATCTCATGCGACAATTTTGTTGACATTGTGCTGCGCTTCTCTTATTTGCATT
>JAEPQF010000005.1 GCA_017640685.1 Hyphomicrobiales bacterium | reverse complement strand
GGGAGACCCAACGAAAGCCAAAGAAAAACTTGGCTGGGTTCCAGAAATTACGGCCCAGGAGATGTGTCAAGAAATGACAAGTTTTGATCTGGAGCAGGCAAAACGAACCGCCTTGTTAAAGCAACATGGATTTGATGTAAAAATTAGCTTGGAAGATGGCTAATTCATCCCTGAATTTTATTTGATGAGGTTAAGTTTTGTCTGAACTCAATAAGCAAATTCTAGTCATTGAGGCTGGAGCTGCTGATCGTAATTATTGGCGAGATCTTTGGAAATATAGAGAATTATTTCTTGTTCTGGCCTGGCGTGATGTCTCTGTACGTTATAAGCAAACAGTTGTTGGGCTAGCCTGGGCATTAATCCGCCCCTTTATTACAATGATCGTATTTACGGTTATTTTTGGTAACCTCGCAAAGTTACCTTCAGAAGGAGCTGCACCCTATGCCTTAATGGTTTACGCAGGTTTACTCCCCTGGCAATTTTTTTCGCAAGGTCTAGCTGATGTTGGCAACAGTATGGTTGTTAATTCTCACTTGGTTAGCAAAGTTTATTTTCCACGAATGATTGTGCCGGTTTCGACCTTGGTCGTATCTCTCATTGATTTTTTAATCAGTTTTATCATTCTAGTGGGCTTAATGCTTTGGTTTCTCTATGCCCCAGGTTGGCAAATTTTATTCTTGCCATTTTTCTTAATTATGGCAGTTCTTGCAGCGATAGGTCCAGGTCTTTGGCTGTCTTCACTCAATGTTAAATATAGGGATTTTCGTTATATCATCCCATTTATTTTACAATTAGGAATGTATCTATCACCCGTCGGATTTAGCTCATCAGTTGTTCCAGAGCAATGGCGGTTATTATATTCTCTAAATCCTATGGTAGGCGTAATTGATGGTTTTAGATGGTCGATTTTAGGAAACGAAGCTAATTTTTATATGCCAGGGTTTATTTTAAGCTGGCTGATCATTGGTTTCTTTTTATGGTTAGGCATTCGCCAATTCCGTAAAACAGAAAAGACCTTCGCAGATATAATTTAATTCACAGTATTAAAGCAAATGTCAAATACAGCAATCACGATTGAAAATTTATCCAAATGCTATCTTGTTGGACACAAGTCTCAACAAAAAGAGCGCTATACAGCTTTAAGAGATGTCCTTGTTCAAAGCGTGGGAAGCTTCTGCAAAAAAAGTATGGATATGCTACAAGGGCGCCCACTTATTATTGGCGATGAGATAGAAGAGTTCTGGGCTCTAAAAGATGTTAATTTAGAAATTAATGTCGGCGATCGAATCGGAATTGTCGGCCGGAACGGCGCTGGTAAATCAACTTTATTAAAAGTTCTTTCTCGCATCACAGACCCAACCAAGGGAAAAATCACGATGCGAGGTCGTGTCTCTAGTTTGCTGGAAGTAGGAACAGGGTTTAACTCAGAGCTAACAGGCCGAGAAAATATATTTCTCAATGGCGCCATTCTCGGCATGACAAAAAACGACATCAAAAGCCGGTTTGATGAAATTGTAGAATTTGCTCAGGTCGAACAATTTTTAGACACACCAGTTAAACGATATTCATCTGGTATGTTTGTGCGTTTGGCTTTTGCTGTTGCTGCACATCTCGAACCTGAAATTCTCATAGTTGATGAGGTGCTTGCCGTAGGCGATCTTAATTTTAGAAATAAATGCCTTGGGAAAATGAAAGAAATTGGCCAAAGCGGGCGAACAATCATTTTCGTTAGTCATGATATGAGCACGGTCAGACAGCTTTGTGATAGGGCAATCATCATGGGTGATGGTCAAGTTCTTGAGAAAGGTTCAACAGAAGAAATCACAAGAAAGTATGAAAAATCTTCTCAAGAATTAGCTGAAAACAGACTTTCAACTATAGTCAGAAAAAATGCTCCAGGCGGGTTCCACTTTTCTAAAGTGGAATTGCGAAATGCCGAAGATGGTCAACCATCTACAGAATTTAAAGCCGGTGATACAATTGAGGTCCATTTGTGGGGAAGTGAAAAACCACCTGCAGATAGTTTCACAATTGAATATTACCTCTTTAATGAAAAAGGAGATCGCATAAGTTTTGGCGCAGCCAACCCTGTAAGGGATCATTATTATACGCAAGAAGATACTCACTATGTTTGTAAGATTGGGCCAATCCCTTTAACCTCGGGAACTTATTCTATGAGTTTTTCAGCGCGTGTTTGGGGGCTGGAAAGATGGGATGATTGGGAGCATGCTATAGAATTTTCGGTATATCGATGTGATCCATATCAAACCGGCTTTGACCAACCAAGTGGAGTATGCGGAGATTTTGTTCTAGGCCAAGAATGGTCCGCTTCTAAATCCACTATGTAAAAAGTTTAAGGTATATTTTATGCTTTATAGTCATTTAATTTTTAATCAAATAAGCAAAGACGACAAGGTCCTCGATATAGGCGGTGCAGCTCAACCTTTTCGAAGAGCGAATTACGTCGTTGATATTTTGCCCTATGAAAAACGCTATCAGGAAAATTCCTTTATGATGGATTTGCCTGAACATTTTTCAAAAGACACATGGATTGTTCAGGATGTTTGCGACCCTCTTCCCTTTGAAGATCAAACATTTGACTTTGTGGTTTGTGGCCATTTGCTTGAAGACATCCGCGATCCGATAAGTGTCGTTAAAGAAATGCAACGTGTTTCAAAAAGAGGGTACATCGAAGTCCCTTCAAGATATTATGAACAACTATCTGGGTTAGAATTTCCAGGCATGTTAGGTGCTTCACATCACCATTGGGTTACTGACTTAAGATATAATGAGCAAACGAATGAAAATGAGTTAGTCTTTTTATTTAAAAAACATTCTCTACATTTCTCTCCTGAATTACAGATCAAAAAAACACGGGCTGCCAGAAACTACCCATATGTAGGCCCTCACTATGAAACCTTGGCAATTCTTTGGGACGGTCCTTTTACTGTTAAGGAAGATATTGAAGCTGCCATTGAAAGTTCTAATGAATTTTTCCTTTCAACAGTCGATATGGCAAAAGAACTCGGCGATGAGTTATTCAATAAAAATCAGAAATTATTGGTTGAAGGTGAAATTGAAGAACCATTTAAAGGGGCAAAATCTTTAGAAGAAATTTCCTGGGAAGATAGCAAAACTGTGCAACCTTATGATGAGTTTCGCGGTCTAACGCCTGATCTTAAAAAATATGAATATGAAGCATTGACGAAGCTTGGATATGAAGCAACAAATCCAAACCAAGCAAGTGCAACAACCAACACAATTATTTCAAAAAAACAAAAAATAAAATCTGTTCTCAAGTCATTGATTAGATAGTGACATCGTTATGAGAGTTCAAATTTTGATACATTAAGGTGCATTAAATTTTATGGTAAAAAATTTAGTTATTGGTTCAGATGGCTTTGTGGGCAAACCATTTTGTCGCTATTTAGAATCTATCGGAGAGGAAGTTGTTCGCTTTGATATTAAACAAGGTGAAGATCAAGATGGTCGTTTGGTATCATTGAATTTAGAGGATGTTGATAGAGTTTACTTCCTTGCTTGGGATGTTGGCGGCGCCAAATATTTATATAGAGAAGATGTTCAATTCATCCAACTAGATTGGAACTTGCGCCTTTTATTAAACATTATGCCTCAATTGAAAGAATCGAAGGTTCCGTTTCTTTTTGTCTCAAGCCAATTAGCTGAAGAACATGACACCGTTTATGGCGTTACTAAAAGATTAGGTGAAGTGTGGACACATTTGATAGATGGTGTTCGTGTTAGATTGTGGAATGTCTATGGTGATCTCGAAGAATTTTCAGAAAGAAGCCATGTGGTTGCTGACTTTGTTCATCAAGCTTTAAACGATGGCGAAATTAGAATGCTGACAACAGGCGAGGAACGCCGCCAATTCATTCATATTAATGATGTCTGCAAAGCATTCCATTCGGCTTTATCAAATCAATATTCAGGGCTCTACGATGTCAGTAGTTTTGAATGGGTCTCAATTCGAGAAATTGCAGATATTATCGCCGAACTTACAGGGGCAAAGGTAATTCCAGGAGAAAAAATCGGTAGCACACCGATCACACCAATCCAGGGAAAAGTACCAGGGTGGCTTCCCTCAGTTGGTATTAGGGATGGTCTTGAAACCATGGTAAACATGGCAAGAGAAAACAAATAACAGTTGGTAGTTTAATCATGGATCAACCACTTGTAAGCACAATCACACCTTGTTTTCGTATGAAGAGGTACCTAAAAAAGTTTTTAGAGTGGCTCCCTGAACAAGATATTTTTGAGAAGTTAGAAATTGTCCTGGATCATAATGAACCGGATGAAGAAGAAATTAAATGGGTTCAAGACTTCCAGGAAAAATATCCAAATAGAATTAAACACATCATCGTTGAAAAAGTTGACCCAATCGGTGTTTCAATGAACCGTTGCATCAAAGAGGCAAGCGGAGAATTTGTAACCATCTGGAACGTTGATGATTTGCGCACGTCCGCTTCTATTTCACAACAAGTAGATGCCCTGCAGAAAACACCAGGTGCAGAGATTGCATTTGGTGATTATAAAATTGTGACGTCATTTGGTCTTACAGAAGGTGAAATTGTCGAGCATGATCAATTCCCTGAAACGGAATTTACAAGGGGCATGATCTTTGGCCCCTTTATCATGTTTAGAAAATCTCTTTGTGAGAAAGCAGGCTACTTTGATGAAGCTTTAAAATCTGGTGCGGATTTTGATTTATCTGTTCGCCTGGCCTTACATGGTAAAGCGGTTAAAACAAAAGGATTGCTAGGCTATTATTTAAATGAAGGTTTAGGAGCAAGTACGCGCCCAAATTCCCTTCAACCAATTGAGCGAACAGTGATTGAGTTGCGATATGGCATTTATGATAAAATAGAATATCAATATCTCCCCAAAGCACTGAATTATGACATACGCCATATTGAACTGGATGGTCAGAAATTGAATGTCTCTGATTTTGTTCCAGATTATGAAAATTGGATACAAAAAAGAGAAACTGATTGGTTTGATAAAGGGCTCCAACGTTCTGCGCGCCAAACAAGCTTACAAAATAGTGGAGCTTATCAAGGCCTAAGAACGGTAAAATCTTATCTTAGACGTTTAAAAGAAAAAACATCTCAATGAAGGTCATAGCTCTATTACCTGTTAAAAATGAAGCTTGGATTTTACCAGCTTATTTGTCTTCTGTTTGTCAAATTACAGATGAAATTATTGCTCTTGATGATAATTCTGAAGATAACACTAGAGAGATACTATTAAATGCAAACGTCAAGGTAGAAACGTTCCACTCTAATTCTGGCGAAAGGCATTCAATGTCTGAGCTAAGAAATAAATTACTTGAATTAGGGCGTGCAAATGGTGGTACTCATTTCATCTGGTTGGATGCAGATGAAGCATTTACAGCTAATTTTTTAAAAAACGGACGTGAGCTTTTAGAGCGTTTGCAACCGGGCCAGAAACTAAGTATGCAATGGCTAGCGTTATGGAAAACCGTCGATAAGTTTCGAGATGATCAAAGTGTATGGAGCAATAATTTTAAGGATTTTATCGTTTGCGATCATCCTAGCTATGTATTTGAGGAGAGGTTTTTATCTGAAGGAAGGACCCAAGGTCCAAATACAGAAGAAACATTAGTTAAACTGCCACTTGAAGAAGGGGCAGTGCTGCACTTTCAATTTGTTCCGTGGCAAAAATTCCAATTAAAGCAGGCTTGGTATCGGTGCTTAGAACTGATTAATGCACCAAATACCGCTGAAACAATAAACGCAACTTATGCAATCACACTTGATGATCCAAAAGTGGCGCTAAGGCAAATTCCGATTGAATGGACTGAAAACCTTAAGATAGATCCGATGATAACCGGAACGCCGGCAAGCTGGCATTTAAATGAAATTCTCAAATTATTTAATAGACATGGAATTGAATTTTTTGAGCCTTTGCAAATTTGGCATATCAACGAATTAGCTTTAGAATTCTCAAATAAAACAGGAAGACAACCTACAAGCATAATTCGCAAACCAGGGATAATCAGTCGGATTAAAGGCAAAGCAAAACGTGTGATCAAAGGCCAAAAATAGGCATGAACCAAAGTGCATGGGGTACAAAAAGCTTGGCTCACAAAAAGTTTGGGCCAGAGGGCGTGAAGATGACATCAGATAAAATTAGAATAGCATTTATTAAATTTGGCGGTTTATCCGCTGGCGGCACGGAAAAATTTTTACAAACAATCGCAGCCCACCTTCCAAAAACCATGTTTGATGTCACATATTTCTATTGTGATACAGCCCCTTACATTGGTTCAGATTTCATTCATCCAGATACAAGCCAAGAGCGCTTAAAGTTTATGGAAGAACACAATGTTAAATTGGTGAAATTTCAAGTCGGTGCGAAGGATGTAACAACACCTACGCATGATTGGATCGATACAAATTTTTGGGAGTTATTTAACGAAAGCGATTTCGACATCATTCAAACAGGGCGCGCTGGTCACCCTGAATACCCTTTTGTTAAAATCAAAAAAACACCAATTATTGATTCAGTTCATTTCTTAGGAGGGGTAGATAACCAACCCAACATTTTAAGAGTAATGCATATTTGCGAGTGGGCAAAAGAAAAATGGATTAATGAGGGAGGAGATGAAAGAAGAACTGTCATCATCTCTCATCCAATGGATATTCCCGACTTGAATTTAGATAATGTAAGAGAAGAATTAGATTTAAAAGACAAAATCATTTTTGGTTTCCATCAAAGGGGCGATGACGGAATAGTCTCACATATTCCCCTAAAAGCTTACAAACAAATAGAAGATGAAAACACCCACTTTTTAATTCTAGGCGGTAGCCAACTATATTCAGAACAAGCAAAAAAATTAGAGCTCAAAAATTTTCAACAACTCGATCATACTGCCGATAGACGTAAAATTTATTCGTTCTTAAATAGCTTAGATGTCTATGCACATGGTCGTAAAGATGGTGAAGTAAACTCAACAGCAATGGCAGAAGCTATGTATTTTGGTTTGCCAATTATTTCACACACAAGCGAAGTGAATAATGGTCATGTGGAATGCATTCGAGATGCAGGGCATGTCGTTGATACAGTAGAAGAATATAGCGCCCAATTAAACAAATTAAAATCAGATCAAATTTATAAAGAGACGCTATCTCAAAATGCTTTGAAAAATTTCAAAGAAAATTATGAACTACAAGGCCAGTTAGCAAAGATCATTGATGTTTACCAAGACGTAGCAAGAAATCCTGCACCATTTATAGATTACAAACTTATTTTAAAATCAAAACTTCAAGACGCCAAACATGCACTTAAAAAGAAGTTGAAATCAATTCCCCTTAAACCAAATGCATCGTGAAGTTACTAAGATTGCAAAATTTCTTAGAAAGAAATAACAACATGAAAAGCTTATTGCAGAGATTAAAAAACAAATTAACAGTTGCGAAGCAATCTGAAGCAGATAGTTATCTTATTCACAATTCCGAATATCTAAGAAGTGATAAATTAGAAACGGAAAGAGAAGTACATGCACAATATTCAGCTGAAGAACAGCTGAATGGACCAGAAATGAAATTGTTTGATTTATTGGATAATTATCCTGATATACGCTCTATAGCGATTGACATTGGATCAGGCACTGGTTGGCACTCGGCTCAGCTTTCTTCAAGGTTTGAAAATGTGGTTTCTATAGAACCATCAGCAAGTGCAATTGCAATTAGCAATGAATTATATGATGACGAAAAATACCCAAATATCAAAAAAGAAAACGGCTTTGCTGAAGACATTTTATCAAGTCTAACTCTCGAACAACCCGCCCTATATTTTACAGGGTGTGTGTTGAGCCATCTACGCGACAAAGAAGTGGCAGCAATTTGTAAATTAGTGAATGAAAAAGCACCCAATGGCTCTATACTTTCTTTTGCTGAATGCTGGGGGGACACGCATCATGATTTCATGTGGCATGTGCGGACAAAAGAGTGGTGGCAAAAAAGGCTTTCAAATTGGGAGTTAGATTTTTTTGGCCCTCCTATTCAGGATCTTCCAAATAGAAATAAAGGGTTTCATGGCTGCAAAATTCGATAAATTAGTGCAAGAGAAACGTTTATTATTAAAAACTAGCAAATACACATGCCACAAAAACCTGAAATAACGTTTTTAACAAGACCAATCGACGTTGGGCAAAAATCTTATTATTTAATCCTCCGGGCATTTTTAAAAAACATCTGGTATGGGGTTAGAGGAATAAAGATCCCCGAACCTCCTGAATTCGGAGGACACTCAGCCGTTACAAGAAGTGTTATTCACGGATTTAGAAACATTGGTATCCCGGTGAATTTGGACCCGGAATCAATAGAAGAAGTAGCAGATACAGTCCACGTCCTCAGTGATGTAAACGCTTTGAAGCAAGCCATCTCTTGGAAACAAAATGGAGAGATAAAAAAACTGGTGGCGGGACCAAACCTTGTTGTATTACCAACTGATGATCTAGCAATAAGCTCTCCTGAAATTGATTTGTTTTTAGTAAATAGCCAATGGACACGTGCTGTGTACATTGATGATTTGCCATTATTAGATAAAAAAATAGACATTTGGCCATCTGGAGTGGATATAAACTATTGGCAACCAAGAGAAGAAATAAAAAGAAATCAGAAAGCACTGATTTATATAAAAGATGAAACTTGTTTTGATTTAATAGAAAGGTGTGAGGACTGTTTGTCTGAAAAAGGCTTCATCTTAAAAAGATTAGTTTATGGAAAATACGAATTAGAAGAATTTAAAAAAGAACTATCCTCAAGTCGTGTGTCTATATTTTTCAGTGCACATGAGAGTCAAGGAATAGCCCTCGCTGAGGCTTGGGCTATGGATGTACCTACAATTGTTTGGGAACCAGGAATAATTAAGATTAAAAGAAAAGACTCTTCTAAGGAAGAAGAGCGTCATTGTTCATCCGCGCCATATCTAACAAATTCGTGTGGCTTGTTTTTTAAAACTGAAAGTGAATTTAAAGAGAGCTTATCTAAATTCCTGAAAAATCAGAAATCATATTCACCAAGAAAATGGGTGATTGAAAATCTTTCGGATGAAAAATCAGCATCTAATTTACAGGATATAATTTTCAAAAATGCTTAGAAGAATTTCAAAGTTTTTAAGAAAGCAAAATAGTAAGCAAGCGATAACGTATGCTCAATGTGGTGAAGATGTCATTATTGATTTTGCATTTCAAACAATGGGGATAAACCACCCAACCTATTTAGATATTGGTGCTCATCATCCAACATATTTAAGCAATACATATTATTTTTATAAGAAGAACTCTAGAGGAATTTGTATTGAGCCAGACCCTATCTTAAGTCAAAAAATAACAAAAAAAAGACCCAAAGATATTTGCTTAAATATTGGGATTGGAGCAAAAATTGAAACCTCTGATTTTTTTATAATGAGCACCCCCACACTAAATACTTTCTCTCGAAAAGAAGCGGAAAGGTTAGAAAATACTACATCTCAAAAAATTCAAAAAATAGTAAAAATACCATTGCTAACGGTTGAAAATATTATTGAGAAACAAGGTGGGGGCAAATGTCCAAATTTGATTTCATTAGATGTCGAGGGATTAGATATGGCAATTCTTCAATCAATAGATTTTGATAAATATAGACCCGAAATCGTTTGTGTTGAAACGCTAACTTTTACTGAAGATAATAATGAAAAGAAAATAACTGAAATAATTAATTTGATGTTAGAAAATGATTATTTTCTTTATGCAGATACGTACATAAATTCAATTTTTGTATGCAATAAGGCTTGGGAAAAAAGATGAAAAAATTACACCTTGGATGTGGTCAACGTTATTTAGATGGGTATGTAAATATTGACTTCCCATTGTCAGAACATTCTACACAGGAAAAAAGTATCGCGGACGAATTAGCTGATGTTTTAGCTTTGCGCTATCCCGCAAATTCAATTGCTGAAGTTAGATTGCACCATGTATATGAGCATTTTCCAAGACCAGTTGCCAGCGCATTAGTTGCTTGCTGGAATAGCTGGTTAATGCCGGGCGGTATACTTCATATCGAAGTTCCTGACCTCGAGCGAACATCTAAAGCTGTTATCAGTCCGTTTCGATCCTTGAAGAAAAAAGCGGTTGCAGAAAGGCATTTATTCGGTTCACACGAAGCACATTGGGCAGATCACTATGAGGGTTATACGCCTGAATTATTAAAGCTGGTTGTCGAAAGCTTTGGCTTTAAAAAGAAAAAAATAAAAAGAAATAGTTGGATGGGAACCTATAATATTGAGATAATCGCAAAAAAGGTTCATTCAATTGAAAGTCCAGAGCAAGCAGAAGAAAGGCTAAAAAAATACCTTTCAATGTTTCTATTAAATGAAAATCCTGATGAACTGAAATTGCTCTCCATTTGGTTGAAAGATGCAAAAACTCAATGGGAAAAATGTAAAGCACTTTAGGTCATTAATGATTATTCTATTTTAAACTTAGCTATATCAATTGTGATGTTAATATCTAAGGAAATATAGATAATTAAAAAACATCGAACATAAAATGACATGTCTCTATCAGATATTAAAATCTCTGTTATCATTCCAACTTGGAATAGAGCTGATTGTATTTCAAAAGCAATCAATAGTGTGCTGGCGCAAACGCTTCCAGCATTTGAGGTTCTAATTTGTGATGATGGCTCAAATGATAATACCAAAGAGATAATTGATTCATTTCCAAGTGATATTGTTAAATGGATAGAAGGGCCAAGGGGAGGCTGTCCTGCCATCCCAAGAAATCGCGGCATTCGAAAAGCCAAGGGTGATTGGATTGCGTTTCTTGATAGTGATGATGAATGGTTACCAGAAAAGCTTCAATATCAGATAGAGAATTTATCTTTGACGGGTGGTGAAGCAGCATGCACAAATGCATCCAGATTGGTGCCTTCAATTGGGCAGGTTGGGCGTGTTATTTCACATTCAAAGTCAGAAATAGTTTTAAATGATTTACTCGACGATAATAAAATTATTTGTAGCTCAGTTTTAATTAATCGAAAACTCTTGGATAAAATAGGTTTTTTCCCTGAGACGCATAATTTGAAAGTCGGTGAAGATTATTCTCTGTGGTTAAGAGCAACAAGCATAACAAATTTCCAATATTTAGATGAGCCTCTAGTCATTTACTCTGATGATCCAACAGACAGTGCACGAGCGTTCTCCCCTGGTTATTGGTTTCAAAGGCGGCAAGTTTTTAGTAATTATTTTGGATGGTATTGGACACATAATCAGGTTGGTCTACCCGTTATTTTAATAAAATTCATTGCGATAAATTTCTTTTCAATAGCAATGAAGATTTATAATAAAACAAAAGTAGTCCTAGCCTCATTTAAGAATAAGTACTTTTAGAGTCGCCTTAATTCAATAGAAACGTCTTAATAATTTATGTGAGGAAACAAAAGAAATACATCCAGCAATTGATTAAAATTAAAATGCAAGGTTGCTTTTATATAGTATAATACTGTACGAAATGGGGTGTGTTATCGTGTTAATGCGATGCATATTTGGGGAATGAATATCATTTTGTAAAGTAAATGAGATATGCCACGACTTAGCATATTAATGCCTGTCTATAACGGTGAAAGTTATTTAAGACCAGCAATAGATAGCATCTTAAAACAAACCTTTGAAGATTTTGAATTCATTATTATAAATGATGGATCGACGGACAAAACCAAAGACATTATTACGTCTTACACTGACAATCGCATTCATCTTATCAACCATGAAACTAATCAGGGAATAGTCTCATCTTTAAATGAAGGACTATACAAATCCTCAAGTGAATTTATCGCTAGAATGGATTGCGATGATTTATCTCGTCCAAAGAGATTAGAAAAACAATTAAAGTTTTTAGAAGAAAACAAGGAAGTAGATATTGTTGGAACTTGGATTAAATTATTTGGACATGTAAGAAGAAATTTTATCCATAAATACCCCGCAAACGCTGAAGCCATAAAACCTTTAATGTTGTTTGAAAATCCTTTAGCTCATCCAACAGTGATGTTTCGAAAAGAAATCTTAAAACGAAATGGTGAGAGCAACTATTTGACGAATTTTCCTCATGCTGAAGATTGGGCATTTTGGTTTGAGCTTAGCAAAAAATATAATTTCGCGAATATTTCAGAAGTTCTATTAGATTATCGCGTGCACAAAAGCAGTGCATCAAAAAAGAATACACAAGCGCAAAAAAACTCAGTCATAGAACTTCAAAAAGAGATGTTTTCTTACTATGACCTTCCTTTTTCGGAAGAGTTGCTACCATTAAATATTGAATGGTCAAAAAAGAATTGCTCCAATTTTAGCGAGTATCTAAATAATTTAATCTCAGAGAATAAACGAAGAAATTTATTTGAGGATAGAGCATTTAATCTCATTGTGAGTAAAGTGTTTTTAAAATTCGTACGCGGTGCCAATAGTGATGCTTTATTCGCAGCGAAAGAATTAATTAAGTTTGGACGTAAATATTTATCATCAAAACTCTTACTCACATCTGTGACAAAAATTTTGATTATGACACATATCAGGGGGCTAATAAGTAAGCAAAGACTGAGGTCAGGGTAATCACTCTTAGGTCAATACAAGGTCAGCTACTTTTTATTTAGATGAGATTTCTTCTTTGTTGTGAATTTTTTCACCCCAGTGTTGGCGGTGTTCAAGAAGTAATGAAGCAAATAGCAACAAGGCTAGCTGCTAAAAATCACGATGTGACAGTCGCCACGACTAAACTAGATCACCGGAAAAGTCAGAATTTAGATAAAGTAAAAATCAAATCATTTGATGTTAGTGGAAACTGGACCAATGGGTTAAATGGAACTGAGCTCAATGATTACCAGAATTTTGTGATCAACGGGAAGTTTGATGTAATTTTCATCTATGCTGCACAACAATGGACGTTTGATGCGCTCATAGAAAAATTTGATGAAATTTCAGCTAAAATAGTTTTCGTTCCATGTGGTTTCTCAGGACTTTATGAACCATCATATAGCGAATATTTCGAGAAATTACCTGAGGTCTTAAAAAAGTTAGATGCTCTAATTTTCCATGCAAATGAATATAGAGATTTCGAATTCGCACGTATGCATGACATAAAAAATTGTCATTTAATTCCAAACGGGGCAGATGAGCATGAATTTGGTGTGATACCAAAACCTCAATTTCGAAAGAGTAACGATATTAGTGATGAAACTTTACTCTTGCTTACTGTCGGGACATTAAACGGAGCAAAAGGTCATCTAGAAGTCGCTCAAGCTTTCGCCAATTTAGAATTCGAACAATCAGTCACATTGATACTAAATGGCAATAAAATGCCGACAACTAAAAATTCTAGCAAACTAAAAAAACTCAAAAACAAATTACGAAATATAAGTCTTAAATCTCTTACCCACTTAATAAAACTAACTGTTATTCGCCTACTTATAGCTTTGAGATTGAGAGAAACATATTTTTCAAAATTGGAAGATGTAATTGAAAGAGTGAATAAAGGTAAACATGGAGACAATAAAAAGATTATCTCATGTGATTTAGAGAGAGAAGATTTACTAAACTGTTTTTTTGAAGCAGACCTTTTCGTCTTTGCCTCTCATATCGAATATTCACCGCTTGTTTTGTATGAAGCTTGTGCAGCTGGTCTACCTTTTTTAAGTGCTCCTGTTGGTAATGCTGAAGAAATCGCCCGTTGGACAAATGGCGGGCTAATTTATTCAGCAAAAAAAGATTTTAAAGGCTTTACCCAAACAGACGTGATGGTTTTAGCCAGAGAAATAAATTCTCTATTAAAAAACAAAACTAAATTAGAACAATTGGGCAGCAATGCTCGCCAGTCGTGGGAAAGAAATTATAGTTGGGCTAAACTATTCGAAAAATATGAAGAGGTATTTCTTCAGACCCTTGACTAATTTCTCATTTCCCAAATGGAGTGAAGTTTAATGAGACAACTAGCAAAACGATTATTAAACCGAGTACAAAAATCACATTTGGCACCAGTCCCTAACTTGGATTGTGACCAGTTCGAAATAAATAATTGGATAATGTCAGACTTTGTGGCGCATCGTTTGGTGCCAATCGTTGGTTATCATCCATACCCTTTGAATGAAATGATGCTAATGGCCGGAACTGTTTGCAGGTTCAAGCCATCTTATATTTTTGAATGGGGCACTAACTTGGGTGTCTCAGCTCGAATTTTTCACGAAACGGCCTCTTTTTTTCAGATAAACACACAAATTCACTCTGTTGATTTACCCGATGACATCGAACATGAAGAGCACCCTAAAAATTTACGCGGGAAGTTTGTTAAAGGAAAAAACAATGTACATCTTCATTTAGGAGATGGCTTGAAAACCTCCTTAGACATTTATAACTCTTTACCAGAAGGGGAGACCGTTTTGTTCTTTGTTGATGGTGATCATTCATATGAAAGTGTCAAAAAAGAATTATCTGAAATTGTGAAGCAGGTTAAATCACCCAAAGTGTTATTGCATGACACGTTCTATCAAACTGAAAAATCAAATTACAACATCGGGCCTCATCAAGCCGTGACTGAAGTAATGGATGAATTTGGTGAAGATTTAGGTTTAAAACGAGAGCGCGAAAATATTGGTTTACCAGGAATGACGCTGGTTTATTAAAAACATATCCGGTTAACTTTGCAGAAAATATTCCAAAACAATCATCATAAAATTTGAATTGATGCATTCTTTCCAAAGAGATTATCTTGAATAAAAACAAAGCCGTTATATCAAGACTAGAAGGTGGCTTAGGCAATCAGATGTTCCAATATGCGATTGCTAGGAGCTTATCAATAAAGTTGGACTGTCCATTAAAACTGGATACTTCCTGGTTTATAGACCAACTCGATCGCAAATATGCATTAGATGAGTTTTCTTTTTCATTTGAGACAGTTCTAGAAACCGAAAAGCCACCATCAAAAATCAAAAATAAATTAGATAGAATTCGTGGTCGTTTTTTGAAGCCTAAAAAGATGGGTGTTCCTCTTTTTATGGAAAAACATTTTCAGGTGAATGATGATTTTTTTAATATAAAAGAACCCGTTTATTTACAAGGTTATTGGCAATCAGAACTTTATTTTAAAGAAATAGAAAGTCAAATACGAAAAGATTTTTGCTTGGAAAATCAATTAACTGAAGACAGGCAGAAAATTGCAAATGAAATCCAAGCTGAAAATTCTATCTCTGTTCATGTCAGGCGTGGAGATTATATAACGAACCCATCTGCCAACAAACATCATGGAACTTGTCCATCAGATTGGTACCACTCTATGATGCAAAAAATGGCAGAGCAAAAAAAGGCACCAGTATTTTTCATATTTAGTGATGATCCCGAATGGGCGAAGTCAAACCTACCCAATCATTGGCCCTGCCATTTCATCCAACCAAGCTCAGATGGAAAAGACCAGCAAGATATGGCATTAATGTCAGCCTGCAATCACCATATTATAGCAAATAGCTCTTTCAGTTGGTGGGGTGCGTGGCTCAATCCAAATGAAGATAAAACGGTTTTCGCTCCAAAGAAATGGTTTGCCAATAAAAGTTTAAATGTTGAAGATTTAATACCATCTGGATGGGAAAGGTTTTAGTTTTTTAAGGAGCTAATATTTTATCTATAATAATAGATATAGTGAAGCTTCTGGTATACTGAAATATTCATATGTGTGAAAATCCTGAAAGCCAGCCTCTAGTTTCTGTGATCCTTCCTGTCTACAATGGAGGTACTGATTTATCTCTTGCTATTCAATCAATTGAAAAACAAACCTATCAAAACTGGGAATTGGTTTTGATGGATGATGGATCAACAGATGGAAGCCTGGAGCTAATGAAAGGTCTGGAGGATAAAAGGATCAAGCTCTTTAGTGATGGGGTGAATAAGGGATTATCTAAGCGTTTAAATGAAGCTGTCATAAAGTCCAAAGGGAAATACATCGCTCGAATGGATGCTGATGATATTGCCTTTCCTGAAAGACTTGAAAAACAAGTCGATTTTCTTGAAAACCATAAGAATATTGATCTGCTTGGTTGTAGAGCAGTTGCATTCAGAGGGAATGGAGAAGTCATTGGATTACTTCCCTTCGCCGCAGATCATAAAGTAATGACCGCACAAGTCTGGCGCAATATTCCTCTCCCTCATCCAACTTGGATGGGCAAAGCAAGTTGGTTTAAAGAAAACCCCTATGCCTATCCTGAAGTCAAACGTTCAGAAGATCAGGAATTATTATTAAGAACGCACCAGTTCAGTCGTTTTGCTTGCTTACCAGATGTTTTGTTTGGATACCGTCAAGGACCATTTAACTTCAAGCTCACAATGGTCGCAAGAAAAGCTCTTTATATAGAGCAAATGAAATTTTTCAAAAAACAAAATCAATGGAAAAATATGATAAACGCTTCAATAGTCAGTCTTATAAAAGTAAGTGTTGATTGCCTTGCAGCCATTCCGGGGTGTCAGGCGCTTTTTTTCCAAAGGATGTCTGAAAATGTTCCAGAACAAATCAAACAAGATTTAACCCAAGCTTTAAATAAGTCTAAATAAGATAATGTCTCAGAAAAAACTATTACTTCTTCTTTCAGAAGATTGGTTTGTTTGCTCTCACTTCTTGGACAGAGCCATCGCTGCAAAAGCAGCAGGCTATGATGTTGTGGTCGTCGCAAACGAAAATAAACATGGTGATCAAATAAGAAATGAGGGGTTGAGATTTATTCCACTTTCTTATGACCGGAGCGGCATAAACCTTTTTAAGGAACTACACTTTCTGTACAAAATTTTTAATCTCTATAAAGCTGAAAAACCAGACATTGTGCATCAAATCTCGGCAAAGCCAATATTTTATGGAAGCTTTATTTCCAGGCTTTTAAAAGTTCCCGCTGTTGTAAATGCCCCCATAGGCTTGGGTTATGTTTTTTCCTCAAACGAATTAAAAGCAAAACTCTTAAAGCCATTTATCAAATTGGCCTATCGATTGTTTTTGAACAGAGGCAATAGTAAAGTCATATTTGAAAATAGTGATGACCTTAATTATTTCGTTGAAATGAACGCCCTAAAATCAGAAGACGCAATTCTGATCAAAGGCGCTGGTGTTAACATGAAACAATTTACACCAGCCCCTAAAACAGGTGTTCCGTCAGTGATGCTCATTGCAAGAATGCTACGAGATAAAGGAATTCAAGAATTCATTGAAGCTGCAAAAAAAGTTCTCACAAAAAATATTCAAGCCCGTTTTATTTTAGTGGGTGGATTAGATGAAGCAAATCCAACTTCATTCACCAAAGAGCAATTAAAAGAATGGTCAAAGGTTGAAGGAATCGAATGGCTGGGAAAACGTAATGACGTCTCTGAACTATTAAAGCAAACGCACATTGCTTGTCTGCCATCATATCGTGAAGGTTTACCCAAATCATTAATCGAGGCAGCCGCATCTGGTTTACCAATCGTCACAACAGATACAGTGGGGTGCCGAGAAGTTGTTGAAGATGGAGTAAATGGGCTTCTTGTACCAATTAAGAGCGTCGAGCCTTTAGCTGGCGCTCTTGTAAAACTAATAGAAAATGAAGAGCTTCGCCTAAAAATGGGCGAGAAAAGCCGCCAGCGGGCGGAAAAAGAGTTTGCCAATGAACTGGTCATTGAGCAAACATTAAAGGTATATTCAAGCCTTTAGCTTTCTTTCTTATAAGGCGTTGACGTGCGTATTTGGTAAGTTGCCAAAGCAAACCCAACCATCAACCAAAACCAGATCCCATTAAAATTATTGTAAATACTCATTCCAACTGAAAACGGCCATATAAACAAAAGTACACCAAGGCTACCGCTTAACAAAAGAGCATCCATAGATTTGTCAGGTCTATGCTTGATGAACAATTTCAACCAGTGGTAAAATATAAACCCTAAAAGAAGTATCCCAATCAGCCCATTATTAACCCAGGTTTCTAGATAGACATTATGAGGGTGAATAAGACAACGGCTGAAAGTATCAGTTGCTAGAGGGTCATATTTCGGAAACTTACAAACAAAACGATAATTATCAGCACCAACTCCCAACAAAGGGTAATCCCTTATAATATCAATCGCAGCATCAATTTGTCCTTTATATGCTGTTGATTTATTCGGATCAGATTCTATCTCCCCTATCGTAGACATATAGATCCGGTCATAAAAATCTTTATTCAAAACAACAAAACTTGAAAAAGCGATCACTGAGACAAGCAAGGTGCTCATTAAATAAACTCGGTATTTTTTGACCATCCAGGCACATAAAAACAAAGCAAATAAAGTAAGCAACAGCGCCATTCTCTCACCAGAAAAAGTAATGATAAAGAGAACAAGTAGGCCAAAAGCAAACCAGGCTACATCTAATAACCTATTGTCTTTAGGTGCGATTGCATAAAAAGCAATGAGAATAGGTAACCCCAATTTAGTAAGGTAAATTCCAAGTGTACTTAGCTCAAAGGGGCCAGATAACCGCCCTGGAAATTGCTCTCTTCCTGAAAAATCAAACCCAAATAACAGCTCAAATAAACCATCAGCCGTTGAAAAAACGAGGGTGGCAGCAAAAGTATATATGAACTTTTTCAAATCTTCTTCAGATCGCAAAATCCAATAAGAAACAGCAATCGCAAAAAGGGGAAACCGAATAAAAGGGGCAGCTCTTGAAAGAGCCTGATTAACATCATGTGCATGGAGGCTATTCAAAACAATGAATAACCAAAATATGAGTGTTGCTTGAACCCATTTTGCTCGAAGCCAGCTAAAATCCTTCCAGTAAATTGAATGAATAAGAAAACTAACCGCTATTGTAGAAGCTGCGATATCTAGGGGGGAGCGCCCAATTAGAATAAAAATTGGCATGAGCAAAAGAATCAGTAACATGATGCGCCGCAATAGGTCATCATCATATGAAAAATAGTTCAAGAGGTTTGAAGCCGAAAAACTTTTCATTTAAATGCTCTCAAAATTGAAAAAAGGCAGATGATTAACTTAGTCATTCCCAAATAAATCTCGGGAATAAACTTTTTCCAAAACATCACTTAAATCATCTGAATGACGGTTTGAAATAATCACATCGGCTTCTTTTTTAAACTCATCTAAATCTGTGATAACCCTCGAGCGAAAAAAAACATTTTCTTTTAGCTCTGGTTCAAACACAATAACCTCAATTCCTTTAGCTTTAATACGTTTCATAATACCTTGAATACTAGATGCCCTGAAATTATCAGACCCGGCCTTCATGATAAGCCGGTAAATACCGACAATTTTGGGATTCATTCGAATGATTGTATCCGCAATAAAGTCTTTTCGAGTTGTATTGGATTGAACAATTGCATTGATAAGGTTTTGAGGAACATCTCTATAATTTGCAAGCAATTGTTTCGTATCTTTGGGTAGGCAGTAACCACCATAACCAAAAGAAGGGTTGTTATAGTGGTCTCCAATACGTGGGTCGAGGCACACGCCTTCAATAATTTCACGGCTTCCCAAACCATGCATTTCAGCATAAGTATCAAGCTCATTAAAATAAGCAACGCGCATCGCTAAAAATGTGTTCGCGAACAGCTTAATTGCTTCAGCTTCTGTGGAGCCTGTAAAAAGTGTTGATATATCTTTTTTTTCAGCACCCTCAATGAGTAAGTTGGCAAAAGTTTCAGCTCTATCAGATTGCTCACCCACAATAATACGTGACGGATAAAGATTATCATATAGCGCTTTGCCTTCTCTCAAAAATTCAGGAGAAAATATGATATTATCGCAATTGAATTCATTTTTTAGTTTTTCAGTATAGCCAACAGGAATAGTCGATTTAATAACCATGATGGCATTAGGATTGATTTCTAATACATCGTTTATTACAGCTTCAATTGAACTGGTATTGAAAAAATTTGTCTCAGGGTCATAATCTGTAGGCGTGGCAATAATAATATAGTCGGCATCTTTATATGCCAGGCTCTTATCAAGCGTAGCAAGTAAGTTTAAATTTTTTGTTTTGAGGTAATGATTAATCTCATCGTCAATAATCGGAGAGATACCATGATTAAGCTCATCTATTTTCTCTGCGACAATATCAACAGCAACGACTTCATGGTTTTGAGCGAGTAAGATAGCATTTGATAACCCGACATAGCCTATGCCAGCGACAGCAATTTTCATAATTACCCCGATCATAAATTGAAAATAACGGACGACGATTTTTTTGCATTTATGGCTTATAACCTGTCCAGGAAGCAAGGAATAAAAAATAAATTTTTCTTAAATGATAAGAAAGAGAAAAAACATAAAAAAGTATAGTTGAGATAGTTGGTTTTGTTTTAAAGCTTAGTTTTACTAATACTAATAATAAAATAAGAAAAGTTAAAATATTAAGGTCTGCGCATATTCTAACAATCCATTCTTAAGCTTATAAAAATGAGGGGCTTGCAAAGCGAAGAAATGCTGAGCATAGTGAGTTTAGAGTTTCTTCTTTGAAAAACGGGAGTGAATTGTATGCCCGACCAGCAAAAAATAGTGCCTATAAAAACAAATTATAAAGAAGGCCAAAATCTTGAATTTGGTCCCTGGTTATCCCAGGCTTCAATTCTAATTGTCGATGACGAACCTGGCATTCGAAATTTCTTAGTGAAAATGTTAAAACCTCGCTGCAAAGAAGTCGTAGAAGCCTCAAATACCAAAGAAGCCTCTTTAGCACTTGATAAAGGCCATTTTGATGTTGTTATTCTAGATAATATCATGACAGGGCAAAGCGGTGTCGAATGGTTGGTCGAACAAAGAAGCATTGGTTTTTTCGCAGACGCTATTTTAATCACCGCTTACGCAGATTTAGAAACCGCAATTCGCGCCCTTCAAGCCGGTGCCGTTGATTTTGTTCTTAAGCCATTTCGTTCAAATCAAATTTTAAACGCAGTCGCTCGTTGCCTAGATCGCATTCGCCTCCGTAGAGAAAACTTTCTTTTAAGGTACGAGCTAGAAGCCAATGCCAATGAAGATAGTCAATATAATCGCCTGCTAGGCTCTTCCAAAGCAATCACAGAAATTCGAAAGACTTTAGAACGCGTAGCCCCCATGCCAACCTCAGTGCTCTTTACCGGTGAGTCTGGTTCTGGAAAAGAAATTGCAGCTCGAACACTTCATTCATTGTCAGATAGAGCTGACCAACCTTTCGTGCCAGTTAATTGCGCCGCTATAGCTGAAGATATGATTGAGAGCGAATTTTTTGGCCAATTAAAAGAAGCATCCAGTGAAACGCTTAGTCGAAGAGAGGGTTTGTTCTCCTATGCAAATGGCGGGACTTTATTTTTGGATGAAATCGCGGAACTACCAATGAGCATGCAAAGTAAATTATTGCGTGCAATTGAAGATAAAAAAATCAGGCCGGTTGGGTCTGAACGTGAAGTGCCCGTCAATGTCAGGTTTATCTTTGCGACCAATGCAGATTTACCATTAGAAGTCGAAGAAGGGCGTTTCCGCTCAGATTTATTTTATCGTCTCAACATCATGCACATCGCCATGCCACCGCTCAGACAAAGAAGGGGAGACATTAAAGAACTAGCAGAGATGTTTGTTGAAAAATTTTCAAAAGAATTGGGCGTTCAATCTTTGCCGCTCACTAAAACAGTTTTAGATGGCCTAACTAATATGGAATGGCCAGGCAATGTAAGGGAGCTACGCAATTTCATTGAACGCTCTCTTATTTTAGGAGCTTACCCAACGCAATTCCAAACCAAAAATACAACCAAAGAAGATTTAAATTCTGAAAGAATGGATAAGGTCGAAAAACGGCATATCTTAAAAGTTTTGGACGATTCAAATGGCAACAGAGCGGAAGCAGCCAGAAGGTTAGGCATTTCAAGAAAAACCATTGATCGTAAATGCGCGCAATGGGAAGTTTGAATAAAAAAGAAGATAAAAAATAAGCCTTTAAATGAAAGGAAGCAAAGAGAGAATTTTCCCTCAAAGAGTAATTTTGAAAATGTTTAATACAGCGCCAAAAAAGTTCAAACTTGCGATACCTGATGTCGATAAATCTGTTCGCCTGCGCCTACTTCTCGTTGCCTTGCTTCCCATATTACTCGTTTCGCCTTTGTTAATGGGGTTTTCCATATATCGCTGGTCTGGTCAGTTTGATAATCTATTAATATCAAAAGTAAATGGCGACCTGACCATCGCGCGTCAGTACCTAAATCGCATTCTAGAAAATAGCGGGGAAAAAATACAAGCTGTTGGGGCATCTGCGAATTTTGTAGATGTCGTAAAGAACAATGTTGATAATGAGCTTTCCTTTTTCTTGCAAAAAAGCCGCAATAAACTCGAGTTTGATTTCCTCTATATTGTAAAAGAAAAAGGAGAAATCATTTCATCAGCCTCCAAAACAAAAAGTGAAAGGATACCGAAAATATGGTCGGTCATCCAAAAAGCTTTGAAAGGTCAATCGGCAACTAGCATTGATATTTATAATCAAAAACAGCTTTCCTTTTTGTCACCAGAACTCGCCAACCAAGCCACGGTTAAATTAATTCCAACTAAAGCCGCCGTTCCAACAAATAGAAAAATGGAAACTCGCGGCATGATGGTGCAAACCGCAACACCAGTGACAATCAATGGTGAAAAGGCAGCTCTAGTCGGCGGTATACTTCTCAATAGAAATCTAGATTTTATAGATACAATCAACGCTCTGGTCTATCAACAAGCCAGTCTTCCCTTTGGTAGTCAAGGCACAACCACTTTGTTCCTAGATGATGTGCGTGTGAGTACGAATGTTCGCCTTTTTGAAAATAAGCGAGCTCTGGGCACAAGAGTGTCTGCCATTGTGCGTGAAACAGTCTTGGATAAAGGAAAAATCTGGTTAGACCGAGCCTTCGTTGTTAATGATTGGTACATCTCAGCTTATGAACCCATTATAGATAGTTATGGCAAACGGGTCGGGATGCTCTATGTTGGGTTTCTTGATAAACCATTTCAAACAGAAAAATACACAACGCTTTTTATTTTGGTAGCGATTTTCCTAGTTGTCACCTTAATCTCTGTTCCCATTTTCCTCTATTGGGTGCGCGGCATTTTCAAACCATTAGAGCGCATGGTCTCCACCATACTTGACGTTGAAGAAGGTAATATGAGTGCGCGAACAGGGCCCGTTGAAAGCAGAGATGAAATTGGTAAAGTTGCGAACCACCTAGATGAACTATTAGATCTACTGCAACAAAGAGATAAGCAATTGAGAAACTGGGCTGAAGAGCTGAACAAGCGTGTTGAAGAGCGAACAGCTGAATTACAAGCCACTAATAAGCAATTAGAATCAACCACCAAACAATTGGTCATATCTGAAAAATTAGCCGCAATTGGTGAAATCACAGCGGGTGTTGCCCATGAAATCAATAACCCTGTTGCTGTTATACAAGGCAATATGGACGTCATCCGAGAAGTGTTAGGAGAAGAAACAAATCAAGTCATCACTGAGTTTAGGTTGATAGATGAGCAGGTTCATTCAATCAATCTTATCGTGAGCAAACTCTTGCAATTCGCAAGACCAGAAGAGTTTGCCGGTTATCACGATCAACATATGGTTGATGATGTAATGACAGATTGCTTGCTCCTTGTTCAGCACTTACTTAATAAAACGCTCATAAAAGTGGAAAGAAATTCAAATTCCGAGAACCCTGTATTAATCAACAGAACAGAGTTCCAACAAGTGCTTATCAATCTCATCGTCAATGCAATTCACTCTATGGAAGGTGGAGGAACGTTAACATTAAATTGCAAAGACAAAGTTGAAGGCGAGACACCTGGTGTTCTCATAGAAATCTCTGACACTGGCAAAGGCATGTCACCAGATGTTTTAAAACGCGTCTTTGATCCTTTCTTTACAACCAAGCAAAGTGAAGGCACAGGCCTCGGGCTTTCAATTTCACAAACCTTGATCAGCCGTATGGGGGGGCACATTGATGTGAAAAGCGTTCTTGGCAGAGGAACAACTTTCTCTGTTTGGTTACCAGCAGCTGTAGAAGAAGCAAGTCTAAGTATTAACTCTTAAAGCGCAATACCCAATTTTGCAGCTTTACAAATCTTAGAACTAGGCATCACTATAAACGAGTGAATTCATTAGGCACTAACCAGCTTAAACTTTAATCTCCATAGAAACGATCAATCCAATGTCATTGCCAGATGGTGATAGCAAATCCAAAGCGTCCATTTTTATCAAAGCTGCCCCACTCATTTTCATTCTTTTGTGGGCAGGAGGTTTCACATTTGCAAAATTAGGGCTGAATAGTGCAGCTCCCTTTACCTTACTAAACATGCGCTTTTTCTTCGCTTGTATTGCTTTTTACGGGCTCTATTTAATTTTCAAACCAGCAATGCCGAAAACAAAAAAAGAATGGCAGCACACAATAACTTCAGGCTTTTTACTTCAAGTGGTTCATTTCAGTTGTGTTTATTATGCCATTGTGTTTGGCATTTCAGCTGGCGGCGTTGCGGTAATCACGTCAATGCAGCCTATTTTAATCGCCGTCCTCTCACCGCAAATAACTGGCGAAGTGATAACAAAGCGTCAATGGCTTGGTTTCCTATTGGGTCTAAGCGGTGCTTTAATCGTGATTATCTTGCAAACTGAAATAACTTATTCTTCAAGTCTTGGGATTATTTTGTCATGCGGTGCATTATTCACCATGACAATTCTAACGCTTTACGAAAAACGGTTCGGTGGCAATCAACACCCCATTTCAATGAATTTAATTCAATATATTGTTGGCTTTGTCTGCACTCTGATTTTAGCATTAATCTTTGAAGGTTATCGCTATGAAGCAACAACAGAGCTTTACTTAACGTTAGTCTATTTGGTTGTTGGCAATTCAATCATCGGTGTGACTCTTTTGCTCATGATGATCAAGTTTGGTGAAGCGTCAAAAGTATCATCTCTGTTTTTTCTCGTTCCACCAATTGCTGCCATTTATGCGTGGGTTTTGGTTGATGAAACTCTCTCTATATGGGCCTGGGGCGGTGTTGCTCTTGCAGCTATAGGTGTGAGTTTCGTCAGAGCAGAAAAAAAGCCATAAGCAAATGCTTATGGCTTTTCTTTTAACAATCTAACTTTACGAAGAAGGAGCTCAGCCCTTTATGGGCTGAGGGACATGGCAGCGCCAGCTGCCCGGCGCGTTGCGCCGCCCCTCGGAGGGCCTGCCGCAATAGCAGCGCGGTTGTATTTGGGCAACCTGAAGCGCCACTAAAAAAGCAATAGCCCGTGAGAGAACAAAGCTCTAGATCTCCCCTTCTTCTCCTAAGCGAACAATATCATTCATCAAGCCGCTTGTGCCATTATGAATGGTAAGTTTGTCCACCTTGGCAGAAATCTCTGTCAAAGCTTCAAGTTCTTTTAACCGAAGCATAACAGGGTTATCCGCCATGACTTTGGCTGTGTTCAAAAGAGACCGCGTTGCGTTGGTCTCTTCTCTACGGCGAATAACATTCGCTTCAGCTTCCTTTTCAGCCGTGACAACTTTATTCAAGATCTCACGCATATCACCAGGAAGAATCACATCTTTCAAAGTAATGTCTTTCACTTCAATGCCGATCTCAGCCATTTCAGTTTTGATCCTTTGGGCTGCGTCTGCATCAATTGAGACTTTCTTTTCCAAAATTTGATCAAGGCTCAAAGAACCAAGAGTTTTGCGAAATGCATATTGAAGCGAGCGATAAAGCGCATCTTCAAAATCTTTAACCTTTGTTGTTGCCAATAAAGGATCAACAACCTTGTAATCAGCAGCAATGTTCACACGAATGGTGACACGGTCTTTCGTCAAAACTTCTTGACTGCTCACGTCAAGAGACTGGCGCCGTGTGTCTATAATCTTAAACACAACGGACTTCCCAATGCGCCAAAAGCCATGAAGGCCAGGTCCTAACTTGCGGTCATAAGCACCGTCAATATAAACAAGTGCCACTTGCCCATCCAAAACTTCTTTCACATAAAAGTAATTCACAATTCTAGAAATGCCAGAACGTTTCAAAAGAGCAGGGGAAACCGCAAAATCATCAGAAACATCAATTTTGGAAACTGACCAAGGGCCAGCATCATTCCAAACATAAATTTTCTCATCAGGTCCAAGCGCACTATAAAGTTGCCCGTCCCGCTCAAGCATCGCCACTTCAGTGGCAGATGTTTGAATGGTTGTTAAATGTGTCTTAGCTTGATCTGGAATTTTTCTCATAATCGCTTTGGTGAGATTAGAGGCAAAAAATGGATCAGTAACGATATCATATCTGACAATAGTCAAACGGTTGCCCCGGTTAGGAAGCGCATACTCCCCCGGTCCAAGGATACGTTTAACTTTGCCTTTATAAAGAGTGATCACTCGTTCATTCTCATGAACAAGAAATCGTTTCATTCCAAAAATCCAATCAATAAGTCCCATAACTTTACCCTCATGAATACGGATGCCTTGCGGGCACCTGAAGTTTAAAAAAGCGGATGCTTTAGGCCGGTTGCTAGTGGGCAATCTAAAGGCCCATAAAAAGAGGCATCTGAAGCGCCACTAAAAAAACTGGTTATAAACTTAACCATGTTCAGTTTTATGTTTGAAAAAATCAGATATAAAATATTTAGATTTTATATCTGTCGCGCATAAGTGCGTTTTAGTTCAATTAAAAATAAATGATCCGAAAACGAGTGACAAAAACTCAAGCGGCATTTTCAGAGCGGACAATCAAAGCATCCAAAGCGCTAAGCTCATTTTATGCAAAGCAAAAGTAAAGCTTAGGGCGATAGCGCGTCATCATCATCATGAAGCTGCGGCATATCATTTAGGGTGATCAATCAAGCCCCCTTAAAAAGAGCAAGCTCTTTAAAAAAGAACCCTCAAAATCACAAACCCGTTTTCGAACCAAGAGTTGTATTAAAGTCAGCGTGACAGGCTGATGCGTTTTCAAGACGCGAAAAGATAGAAGGATTTGAACCTTCAACCGTCAGATTAATAGTCTGATGCTCTACCTAACTGAGCTATATCCTTGGTAAACTACACTGAGAAAAACCTTCCCTATACAGAAGCTGAAATCATCAAAATGATCAGGACTGTAGGAGATGTGAACAAGAATCACAAACCGCTGAAGTGAAGTTCGCTTAAGTAGCTTGGAAACCTACTTAAACCTGCACTGTGAAAAAATTGAGGCAGTGGAATGGATTATCTTAAAAAAGAAAAGACCAGCCCCAAAAGCGATCAAGGGGCTGGCCGAATTAAGAGAAGCAAACTACGCATCAGGCTTAGCCTGCTGCCAGAAAAACAAACTATAAAGCACTGGCACAACACCAAGTGTTAAAACCGTGCCAGCAATCATCCCACCAGAAATCACCAGCGCTAAATCATAAAACAAAACATCTCGCGCAATGATAATCGGAAGCAGGCCTAGCACAGTGGTCGCCGTCGTCATCAAAATCGGTTTAAGCCGCGTGACAGAAGCATTGAGAATAGCGTCTCTCACCGTCGCACCTTCATCTCGCTCACCCTCAATGCGATCAATCAGAACAATAGCATTATTAATAACAATCCCGGCAAGTGCTAAGAGCCCTAGAATAGCCATGAAACCGAAGTTCGCATTTGGTGCGATAAACAGCGTCAAAGACACGCCTATAATGACAAGAGGAATGGTCAGTAAAATAATCAATGGCCGCTTGAAACTATCAAATTGTGCTACAAGCACGAGGATGATAAGCGCAAAAGCAAGCGGCATATAGGCAAACAAAGAGCCTTGTGCTTTGGCAGAACTTTCAAGTTCGCCGCCCTTTTCTATCTGGTAACCAGGCTGCAACTCAGCTTCTATTTTGCCCAATAAAGGCGTAAGAGCGGCATCTAGTTCAGCGGCTGTCATATTTTTATTCACGGCAGATATAGTGATTGTGCGTTCTAAATCGCGCCGTTGCATGAGAGAATATTCCGGCTGTCCGCGAAATGTTGCGATCTGCAAAAGCGGAATAGGGTTGCCATTTGCAACTCCAATATTCAAAGTCCGGAGCCGGTCAATATTGTTCCGAGCCAAACCTTTTTCTCGCAAAATCACCGGGATTGTTTGATCCCCTTCGCGATAACCAGAAACAGTAGTGCCAGCTAAACTCGCATTCAGCGCGTTTGCCACCTGTTCAGAAGTCACTCCAGCGCGCCGCGCCCTAGCTTGGTCAATATCCACGATGATTTTAACCGTTGGGTTTTCCCAATCATCTTTAATATTGCGAGATCCTGGAATATCTCGAATGCCAGTCATGATCCGTTCTGATATGGATTTTAGAACTTGTGCATTTTGGCCAACTATTCGATATTCCACTAATCCAGCTTCTCCAGGCCCCAAAGACATAGGTTTAGGAGTAACTCTCACTTCTGGCATGGAATTATTTGCAAAGATCCTCACCTTTTCAAGTAAGGGCAAAATATCCGTAGGCTCTTTCACATTCACAACCAAAAAGGCACGAAACGGATCAGCATCATTCGGGTCAAGGCTTAAATAAAACCGAGGTCCACCGCCAGCGACATAAGCCACATGATTAACGATCTCAGGGTTCTTAGTTTTATCCAGCAACCAGTTTTGCAATGGTTTAACAGCCGCAAGAGTGAGGTAACTATTACTGCCAACAGGAGCATCAACCAAAATTTGTAGTTGTGTGCGCTCTGATGCCGGGAAGAACACTTTCGGCACATAAGCAAAAAGTGACACACCAGCAAACAGCATCAAGAGAACCAAACCTAAAAATGCAAATCTAAAACTGAGGATTTTATCAAGAATGGTGCGATAAATCCGGTAAAAGGGTTGTGTTTCATAGTGACTATCATCAATCAGCTTACCCGGTTTTAAAAACCAATAACAAAAGAGCGGCATCGCTGTCACGGCCATAACCCAAGACCCAAGCAGAGAAATTGCAATCACAAGAGAAATGGAGCGTGTATACTCACCAGCCGTACTATCGGCGAGCATTAACGGCATAAAAGCGAACACTGTGGTTAAACTTGAAGAAAGCAACGGCATCGACATTTCTCTGCCCGCAGCAATGACAGCTTTGAGGCGTTCTTCACCTTCTGCCAAACGCCGGCTAATGTCTTCAGCAATCACAATGCCATTATCTACCAAAAGACCAAGCGCAATAATCAGTGTGGCAAGCGACATACGCTCAAGCTCAATGCCGATAACACGCATCACAAGAATAGAAAGGAGCATAACCAGCGGCACCATGGCACCGACCAAAAGACCTGTGCGCCAGCCAAGAAACACCATCACAACGATAAGAACAATTGTAATTGTCTGGTAAAGATTGTTCATCACACCACTAACGGCAACTTCAATTTCATTTGGCTGAAAGGTGATGTAACTAAGTTGGTAGCCAATAGGCAAACCTTGTTCAAGTTCTGTTGTCTTGGCTTTTAAATCTTCCGCAAATTTAAAACTATCAAATTGATCAATCATTGAGACGGAAAGAACAATTGATTTTTTACCGTTAAAAAAGGCGGGCGATTTTGGCGGATCTGCAAAGCCACGGGTGATCTTTGCAATATCTTTTAAATACGCAACTTGGCCAGTTTTATCTGGAATTTTGATTTGTAAATTTTCAAGCTGTTCTAAATTTTCAAAATTGCCAGTGGGCTCAACATAAAAAGAATCGCCATTGGCTTGTATAATGCCACCTGGTAAAACAATATTTTGCCGGCTAATCGCATCGGTAATATCAGAGACACGAACCCCATATTGAGCGAGGCGAATATTATCAACCTCAACAAAAATACGCTCTGGCTCAACACCAAACAGAGTAACCTTACGAACACCGCCAACACGATAAAGCTGATTGCGCAAGAGCTTGGCCTCTGTGCGCATTTCTGCCAATGAAAAGCCTTCAGCTGTCAAAGCGATTGTAGCCATAGCCACTTCACCATAATCATCATTAACAAACGGGCCTTGCGTACCGCTTGGTAGGTCTCCTTTCACATCCTCCATTTTATTGCGCAAGTTTTGCCAAATCGGATCCATGTCACTATACCGTTCATAAACGGCAGCACGAATAATCGTTACCCCATTCTGAACGGTCGAGATAATGTGTTCAACTTCAGGAATTTCGCGCAGCTTTTCTTCAATCTTACGGGTGATTAAATTTTCAATGCGCGTAGGCGACATCCCTTCAAATTGCGCCGTAATCAGCGCCGTTCGAATGGTGATTTCAGGGTCTTCTCGTGAAGGGTGAGAGGTGTAACTTAAAGGCCCTGCAAAGAGGATAAGCACCACAAAAAGCAAAACCAAAGTTCGATTGTTTAAAGCAAAGGCTGTTAAGTTCCGCATGGAAAAATTCTTTCAGCTATTGAAGAAGGCGCACGGGGCGTTTGTCATAAAGAAAAGAGACACCGGCTGTCGCAATAACATCACCGCTCTTAACTTGCCCAGTAATGAGAAGGTCATTATCGCGTATATTGACAACAGTGACGACTTTCCGTTCCACAAAACTTTTCTCTTTATTGAAGATGAAAACAAAAGCTTTTTCTGGCTCACCACTTGGCAATACTGCAGAGGTCGGCACTGCAAAAGTCGGTACACCCAAATCTTCCTCAAACTTAAACGTCACCTCAGCGCTCATACCAGGACGTAATTTATCGGGGGCTTCACTTAAGCCAATGGTAACCGGAAAGGCGTTTGCCTGGCCAGCTTGTGAACTAATCTCTTTAACATAACCTGTAATGGGGGTGCCAAGCCCAATAGAGAGTTTAACATCAACCTCATTACCAATTTTAACTTCATTTACTAATGTCTCAGGCAAGGAAACATCAACTTCATAATTATCTTCAGTATGAAGGGTGACAATCTCACGGCCAGCGGTCACTTCTTCAAAAACTTCAACTGATTTTTCAGAAATGGCACCATCAAAAGGGGCCAGAAGAGAGGTTTTAGAAAGGTCTCGTTTCGCAATTTTCAAGGAGCTATCTTGAATGGAAACTTCACTACGCGCGCTCTCGAGCGTAGCTAACGAGCTATCAAACTCAGTTTTGGTTGTGAATTTTTTTTGATAGAGTTTGCGTTGTTGCTCAAATTTTTTCTCAGCATCAGCCAAACGAGCAAGCGCACTTTTTAAATTCCCCTCAGCACTTTGCACCCTGAGTTTATAGGTCTGTGGGTCAATCTCGGCTAAGACATCCCCTTTTTTCACTCTGTCACCAACGGCAACATTTAACTTAACGATTTGGCCTGAAATTTCAAAAGCCACCTTAGTGCTCACAGCTGGTGTAATGACCCCAGCGATCAAACGGGCCTGATTAACAACCTTCGGTTTCAAAGTCATATGTTTGATTGAGCGAACAACCTCAGTCTTTTGGGGTGGTTCAGGTTCAGAGCAAGCGGTTAAATAAAATGAAAAAAATAGAAGTGTGAAAAAGCGAAATACGTGGCTAGAGAAAACACTATTGAAAAGACGCGTCATAATACCCCCTAGAGGCTCTCTCTCAATTATAAAAAATCTCTCTTAAAATGCGAGAACAGATATATCAAATAGATATATACCTTTCAATTTAACTGGTAAAGAAAATTACATGATAGATGAGCGGAAATAAAAAACGAGAAGATGAAAAATCGTCACCTTCTCGTCATAAATTATCAGTCAAGAGTAGCTTAATTAAGAAAAATAAATTATTGCCCAGCCACACTGCGAACAGCATTGAAAGTTTCTGGCCCAAACCTTCCATCTATCGCCCCGCTATAATAGCCAGCATTTGACATCAAACGTTGCAACTCTCTTCTAAAGACCAATGACCAGCCAGCTGAATTCGTTGTCATTTCTTTCACAGCAAACTGATGCTTCCCTTGAAGCGCTTTAAACACCCACTTGGCAGCTTTTTTATCATTGCGTTTCACACCTTTGCCGAGCAGTCTCATATAACCAAGCATATAATTAGAGTTCGCAAAGCCCTGGTCAGCTGCCGCTTTATATAAAGACCATGCGGTGCGCTCGCTTTTCTTCACACCGCGACCATAAAGGTACATATAAGCAAGATTGTTTTTAGCCCGAGCAACACCGCCATCAGCACCTTTGCGATACCACTTGACGGCTGCTTTAAAATTCACCGGAATACCGCGACCAGTTTCATTCATATAGCCAAAGTTCGTCATGCCATTATAGTTACCAGCCAAAGCCGATTTTTTGTACCATTTGGCTGCTTCTTTTAAATCACGAGTGATGCCTTTACCGTTCTCATACATATAACCTAAATTGGTCATACCTTGAGCTTCCCCAAGCTCAGCTGCTCTCTTGTACATCTGGGCAGCTTTCACTACATCTTTCTCAATACCAAAACCATTTTCAAGAGAATAACCAAGGTTCACCATCGCACTCTTGTGTCCCATAGAAACAGCTTGTCTATAAAGCCGCACAGCTTTGTAATGATCTTTGGTCTCTCCATTGCGCCCATTGAAAATATTCCAGGCTCTGGTGAAAATAGCTTGTGCATTTTTGGAAACTTTTTTCGGTTTCTTAATAACAGGTGGCAGGAGAGCAAGTGCCTTATTCGGTTGTTTCACCTTCAACTCTTCCAAACGTGCTTTCGCTAAAGTTGAGTAAATACCTGATTTACATTCAGCTAAAAACGCCTCGACTTGGGCATAAGTGGCAGATGTTGCAATTTGCGGCCAAACTCCACATGTTCCACCACCTTGAATACTAACAGTAGGCTGTTTTGTGATCACATTTTTCGGTGTTGAATGTTCAACAAGACCAGCAGCCGGCGGAGTGAAATAAAAATCACCTAATACTTCATCATAATAAGCTGGGCGCTGTTCATGGCTAACGGTTGACGCAAGCTTCATAACTTTGCGGCGCACTTGCCGCGCTGTGTCAGAAAGTTTTAATCCTGGTTTTGAGAGCAATGGCACCAAAGTCCGTGTGAACACAGAATTTGGATGCGGGTCACTATCGCTCAAACGATCAAGCGCCGATTGCCCAAACCCGGCAGAATAAAGAATAAAAGTGCCCTCTGGTGGCGCTTCCATGGTGCCAAGGCCGCGTGTGCGCCCTAAGCTACGCGTCCCTGATTTTTGAAAAGGGTTATTCCGGCAAGCATCCAAAATCAGCATTGTCATGCGAACTTTCCGGCGACCAATTTCATTAAGAACATAATTCACGCCAATCGCTTCACTTTTCACAAATGCTTCCTGGCCAGGCTCAGCATTGGGAATGTCCGTTGGAAGGAGATAGTTTTGCCCGCGAATTTCAACACCGTGCCCCGCAAAGAAGAAAAGCGCTTCATCGCCTGCTTGCAGGGAAGAGAGAAATTTCTGTAATTGTTGATTAAATCCACGCCGGTTTAGGTCTTTATGTAAATGAACCTGAAAGCCTAGGTCTTTCAATTTTTTTGAAATACTATCAGCGTCATTCTGCGCCTTGGCTAGCTTTGGCACATTGACATAACTGTCATTACCAACAACAAGTGCCACTCTCTTTGCATACCCTGTCGTAGAGAAAGGAAGTAGCAAAATTACAGTCAAAATAAAAGAAGCCAGACCGCGCATTTCAAAAACCCTCCAAAGTGCTGAAAATTTCATAATTTGAGCCAAAGTATAAAATAACTGTGATGAAATTTCCATATCAAGGAAGATTAAATTATTGCAATGTTGCCAAGAAATAGCTCTATTGGGTGAAAGAAAATTAGTTTAAAACCTGATGGCAGGTCTCTTAGTAAAATTTGTTAGAATTAGATGGTTAGTATTTGAATATGAACAATAAATTTACTGCATTCCTTATGTGTATGCCATGTTTCTTGGCGCTCTCATCCCCTTTGAAAGCCGAAAAGCTCTTAGAAAAAGTCGAAAGTCCCTACAACACCATCTATATCTACAAACAAACACCTTATATCACCCTTGCTTTCGGCCATAAGAGCCGGCGCTACGTTGAAAGTCGTCGAAATCCTAACGATTTAACAGAACTTCCTGTTGAATATACCAAAAGCTTCACCATCGGCTTGGCATACCCAAAAAACTTAAAGTCTTTCCTTATGATTGGCATGGGCGGTGGCTCTACCAGTTGGTACCTTCATAAAGCCTTGCCAAAAGCAAAAGTCGTAGCTGTCGAACTCGATCCAGAGATCATTCGCTTATCGAGAAAATATTACGGCTTTAAAGAAAACGGCAAGCAAAGTGAAAATTTTATCATCTCTGAACTTGATGGCCGCATGCACATTCTGCGTAAAAAACAAAAGCACGACATCATTTTTGTCGATGCATACAGAGGGCAGTTTGTTCCCTTTCATCTGATGACCAAAGAGTTTTTTAAGCTAGCCAAAAAACGCCTCAGCAAAGGCGGTGTCATGGTGCAAAATATCGAGCCCTCAACTATGCTTTATGACAGCGCCATCGCCACCATTTCTTCAGTTTTTGATCATGTTGATGTTTATAGAGGCGGCGGCAATATTGTGGCCATTGCTTATGATGGAGAGAAAAAGCCCATTGAAAGCGTCATAGATAAAGCAACCGAATTGCAAGAGACCCATAATTTCCGTTATGCCTTGCCTGACCTCATCCAAAAACGCGCGATGCTCTTAGATTTCAATACCAAAACCAAACCGCTGACCGATGATTTCGCACCAGTAAATATGCTGAAAACCATCAAAACCCACAATGAAAAACGGGACCGTTAAATGCCGAATAAAAATAACAATAATTCACTTTCTTTTATCATGATGCTCATCGCAGCTTTTACTGTTGGCGCTGTGATCATGTCCTTAGAAATGCTGGCATCACGCTATCTAAATCCCTATTTCGGCGGAACGATTTTCACTTGGGCAGCTCTCATTTCTGTTGTCCTCCTGGCTATGATGGGGGGATATTTCCTAGGCGGGTATAATGCAGATAGGCATAAATCCGGCTGGCTTTTAGAAGCGATGATATTCGTCTCGGCTTTATATATGATCGCCTTACCCCAATTCATTGATCCGATGATGGAAATGGTTATCACAGCCATCGAAGATGTAAAACTTGGCGCCCTCGTTGGGGCCCTCATCGTCACAGGGCCTCCCGTTGCTTGCCTCTCAACCTTCTCACCTGTCGCCATCCGACGCACCTTAATGGATGTTGAACACGCAGGCCGCACCTCAGGCACGGTGTTTGCCGTCTCTACAGCGGGCAATATTTTTGGCACGCTGCTAACCTCTTTTTATCTCATCCCAAATTTTGGCACACGGTCACTCACAATGTCTCTTTCTGTATTTCTTGTCCTGGCAATGGTCATCGTCATCTTTGCCCGCCCGAAATCAGAGACCCAAAAACCAGCAACTCAGCTTAATGCACTGCTAGCTATTGTCCTAAGCGTTACATGTCTTTTGAGCGTAACTTTTGCAGGCATTCAGCCAGCAGAAGCTAAAAAGGGGCAAAGAATAATAATAGAAAAACAAGCTGCTTACCCAGAAGGCCCTGTGTTCATAGATGGTGATTTGTACTACACAGAAATGACCCGGAACAGAGTGATGAAAGTGCCAGCACGAACGTTTGAAAAAATGACGCTTAAAAAAAAAGCATAATAAAGCCCTTTAAAGGGGCTAGCCCCTACTTCTATAAAAAGGGATGTGGCCCAACGTCTCTCGCGCGCTATCAAACAAATAAACTCGTCATCCTTTGCCACTTAAGTGATGAACTGATCATTGTTGACAGGAAAGGCAAAACGCTCCGTTCCGTCAAAAAAAGCAAAGAAGGCATTGCGATCTTCCACCCCAACGACTGCATAAGTGATGGGCAGGGCGGTGTATACCTGACTGCCCCTGGTCATTTTGACAAGAAGCTCCAGCCAATGGGGCTCATTTTTTACCTAAGCAAAGAAGGCGTGTTAACAAAAATAGCCGAAAACCTCATTTACCCAAATGGCATCGCGATTTATAAAAATGAGCTTTATGTCTCAGAGCACCTAGCTAAGCGCGTGATCAAATATCCGCTGTTAGGGAAAGGAAAAATAGGCAAGAAAAAACTCTTCACCAATTTTAAAAACACCTCTCCCTTTCGAAGCAGAGATCCTGAATATACAGGTCCAGACGGCATAGAGATTTCCAAAAACGGCACCATCTACATCGCCGAATACGCCAGAGGCCGCATCTATGTTTACGGTGCCAATGGAAAATACAAAAAAAGCCTCCACACCGGCCTACGCTTCGTCACCAACATGGCCCTCGATAAAAGCGAAACAAACTTAGTTATCACCGGAGCAAAAAGCCTGGATAGCTTCTTACAGTTCGGGGAGGTTTATAGAATTTCATTGAAGTGAAATTCAAGCAGATTTAATTAGAACAGGTATTTTTAATGGCTGAACATAACTTTGATGCTTGGGCCTAAGAAGCTCCTCACTCAAAAACTTTACGACCCTAAAGTTTAAATTTAGTGACCATTTAAAAATCTCAGCAGTAAAAGCTTCAATCTCATCTCGAGGTACACCTCCGATATTTATATCATCTTGAATATGAATTTTATTTCTGTATTTTCTTATTCGATGTAGTTCGTCATAAATATCGGAGCCTAGTTTATCAAGGATATGGTATTTTTTCATTATGTCTATCACAGTATTGAATTTATCGATTTTTTTTAGAGAAATTTCACTACGATCTTCTTCTGTAATAGATATTACACCTTCACGGTTAAAGTTTTGAGCTCTTGAAATAACCTCGGAAAGGCAAGCTTCAAGTATTGAACCAACTTGGCATACAATGACCTTGTTGAATCTATCTTCTTCATTTGCTTTACAAAGTTCTGTCAGAATATCAACATTGTAAGATATGTTATCCCCGACCTTAAATGACCCTACAAAATTACATGGTATTTCTACTAAATCTAAATTTTGCAACAGATGCCTCTTTAGATTTTTTCTTATAGGACACCCTTAATGCATTGGCTTTGTTCATTAAAGGTATCCTTTATCATTTATTCACTTTCAAAACTAAGCTCACCATCAGCTACATCAACCTTGATGGTTTGCCCGTCGAGCACTTCGCCGCCGAGGATCTTCTCAGCCAAGGGGTCTTGAACTTGTTTTTGAATAACCCGCTTTAAGGGCCGTGCACCATAAGCAGGATCATAGCCTTTATTCGCAAGCCACTCAGTGGCAGTCTCGCTAAGCACGAGTGTGAGCTGGCGCTCGTCCAAGAGTTTTTGTAAACGCTTCAGTTGAATGGTCACGATCGCTGCCATCTGAGCCCGCTTCAAACGATGGAACAAGATCACCTCATCCACACGGTTAAGGAACTCAGGCCGGAAATGACCACGAACCTCCTGCATCACCTTGGCTTCTACCAACTCAACATCATCATCTTCTTTAAGCGTGACCAGATGTTCAGAGCCAAGGTTAGATGTCATGATGATAAGCGTATTACGGAAATCAACCGTCCGCCCTTGACCATCTGTCAAGCGACCATCATCCAAGACTTGCAAGAGCACATTGAAAACATCAGTGTGAGCTTTTTCAATCTCATCAAACAAGATCACTTGATAAGGCCGCCGGCGCACAGCTTCAGTGAGCACACCACCTTCTTCATAACCAACATATCCAGGAGGCGCACCGATGAGCCGAGCGACAGAATGCTTCTCCATAAATTCAGACATATCAATGCGAACCATCGCCGTGTCATCATCAAAGAGAAATTCTGCCAAAGCCTTCGTCAGCTCTGTCTTACCCACACCAGTTGGGCCGAGGAACATGAAAGAACCAATCGGGCGGTTCGGGTCTTGCAAACCGGCCCGAGCTCTGCGAACAGCCGTTGAAACCGACTTCACTGCATCTTCCTGGCCAATCACTCGGGTGCCAATCGCTTCTTCCATCTTAAGAAGCTTCTCACGCTCACCTTCAAGCATTTTGTCAACTGGCACACCAGTCCAGCGAGAGACAACACCTGCAATGTCAGATTCACGAACCACCTCATTCACCATCAGGTCAGAAGGCGTCTCGGTATTTGCACTATCAGCAAGTTGCTTCTCAAGCTCGGGGATCACACCATAAGAAAGCTCACCTGCTTTGGCTAAGTCACCGGCGCGCTGGGCTTGCTCAAGCTCAATGCGTGCTTGGTCAAGTTGCTCTTTCACTTTATTGGCGTCAGAAAGTTTGGCCTTTTCACTCGCCCACCGCTCGGTGAGCGCACGAGATTGCTCTTCAAAGTTCGCAAGTTCTTCACTGAGCTTTTTCAAGCGCTCTTTCGAAGCTTCATCATTTTCTTTCAATAAAGCTTCGCGCTCAATTTTTAGTTGAATGATGCGGCGGTCAAGTTCATCAAGCTCTTCTGGTTTTGATTCAACCTGCATGCGCAAACGGCTCGCTGCTTCATCCATCAGATCAATCGCTTTGTCTGGCAAAAACCTGTCTGTGATATAGCGGTTAGAAAGGGTGGCACTAGCCACAAGCGCATTGTCAGAAATCCGCACACCGTGATGGAGCTCGTATTTTTCCTTCAAGCCACGCAAGATAGAAATCGTGTCTTCAACAGTTGGCTCAGAAACAAACACCGGCTGGAAACGCCGCGCTAACGCGGCATCTTTTTCAACATGCTTTTGATATTCATCCAATGTCGTTGCACCAACACAGTGTAACTCACCGCGCGCAAGCGCAGGCTTAAGCAAGTTAGAGGCATCCATCGCACCATCAGTTTTACCAGCGCCAATAAGGGTGTGCATCTCATCAATAAAGAGCACAATCCCACCTTCAGCTGCTTTCACTTCAGAAAGAACTGACTTAAGCCGTTCTTCAAATTCACCGCGATATTTCGCACCAGCAATCAACGCGCCCATATCAAGCGAGAGAAGTTGTCTCCCTTTAAGACTCTCAGGCACATCGCCATTAACAATCCGAAGGGCCAGCCCTTCAATAATCGCTGTTTTACCAACACCAGGCTCACCAATAAGAACCGGATTGTTCTTCGAGCGACGAGACAGCACTTGCACTGTGCGGCGAATTTCTTCCTCGCGCCCAATCACCGGATCAAGCTTACCATTCGCTGCTTCCTCGGTGAGGTCCCGAGCAAAGCGTTTGAGTGCATCAAACCCCTCTTCAGCTGATTGCGTGTCAGCTGTGCGCCCTTTGCGAATATCATTAATCGCTTCATTTAATTTTTGAGCGGTAATCCCACCAGCAGATAAAATGCGCCCTGCTTCACTAGAAACTTCAAGGCATGCTGCAAGCAATAAGCGCTCAGAAGTAACAAACTTGTCACCAGCTTTATCAGCAACCTCTTCAGCAGCTTTAAAAAGCTTCGCCATATCAGGCGCAATGTAAAGTTGCCCCGCACCAGAGCCACTAACCTTTGGTATTTTAGAAAGAGCGGCACTCACTTGCGCACCAATAAGCTGGGCATTACCACCAGCTTTGGTAATCAAATTAACAGTAAGTCCATCTTGGTCTTCCAGGAGGGCTTTTAGTAAATGGAGGGGAGTGAATTGTTGATGATCATTGGCAAGCGCTTCTTGTTGCGCCGCTTGAACAATGGTCTTTGCGCGGTCCGTATAACGTTCTTGTTTCATTTTTTCTGCCTCTTCATGCCCACAAAAAATTCCCTTTGAAAGGCAAATTTCATGTGTCTAAACAGTTATGTGTTTTTATGTAATTTAAATATGATCTGCGTCAAATAATCCCATTAAGGCAATCATTATGACCCTAACAATTATATATGTTGCCAAGAAACGAATTAAAGAGGCATTATGCAAAAATAAATGCTAAAATAAGAAGAAAGTACAGCTGTCTTAAATTCAGCCTTAAGCTGAGAGGATAAAAAAATGACAAGCCAGAGCGGCGATGATGGCAATAATATAAATCAAGAGCAAATCTCTGTTCATTCTCTCCATCGTTATCCAGTTAAAGGTCTATCCGCTGAAGATCTAGATACAGTAACCGTTGAAACCGGGCAATGTTTTCCCTATGATCGAGCTTATGCGATTGAAAATGGTCCATCTCGTTTCAATGCAAAAGATCCTAAGTTCCTGCCGAAAATTAATTTTTTAGCACTGATGAAACATGAGCGATTAGCAAGGCTCGACACAAAATTTGAGGCTGAAACTGAAACACTAACTATTTTTAGAGAAGGCCGTCAGGTTGCCAAAGGCAATCTCTCAACATCAATCGGCCGTAATATGATTGAGCAATTCATAGCAGCTTTCATGAAAGAAGAATTAAAAGGCCCGCCAAAATTGCAATCAGCTCCAAACCACCATTTTGCTGATTGCCCAGAGCCACTCGTTCATATCATCACAACCGCATCAGCCAAAGCCCTTGAGGTGATTTTAAATGATAAAGTGGACTTGAAACGGTTCCGCTCAAATATTGTATTGGAAACAACAACACCTTGGATGGAAAAACAGTGGGTTGGTAAAATCATTAAGATCGGAGAAGTCGAGATTGAAATCATCGACGAAACAAGCCGCTGTGCCGCAATTAATGTTGACCTTGAAACGGGGCAAAGAGGGCGCTCAATCCCGGCAACGCTCACACAACATTTCAATAATGAAAATTTTGGTGTTTATGGAAAAATCATCAAAGGCGGTGAATTGAAAGTGAATGATACGGCATTGATTTTATCATGAATTTCTAGATGAAATTTAGCCGCGATAATAATGCGGATTATGCAGCTGCATCATCCGCATTATTTTCAACAACTGGACTTTCAGATGGCGGTGTTTCAGCTACTGGCTGCTCAGTTTCCTCAGAAGCAATCACTTCAACTTGAGTTTCAGAACGACGACGCCCTCTTCCGCGAGGTTTCTTCTCAGGCTTTTCAGCTGCAGTGGTATCATTACTATCATCTTCTGCAGTAACGGCTTGTTTAGCCTCTTCAGAAGCGTCACCATTAGTTCTTTGTGAGCGATTATCTTGGCGGCGACGGCGGTTATTTTTTCGTCCATCAGAACGGCTATTTTCACCACGAGACCGGCCATTGGTTGCTTGCTGTTCAGCTTCATCAGAAGAGTTCTGTTCAGCCGTTTGCTCATCTGATTTCTCGGAATTTGTTTGATTATTTTGCTGAGCGGCCGCAATGATCCGATTATAATGCTCGGCATGTTGGAAATAATTTTCCTGGCGAACCGTATCACCAGATGTCTGAGCATCACGAGCAAGAGAATTATATTTCTCAGATATGTGAGCTGCAGTGCCACGAATTTTTACATCCGGCCCATTAGATTCATAATTTTTTGTCAGTGGGTTTTGAGCCTTACGGCTTCTTCCCCGTCCACGTCGATTTGATTGAGCTTGCCTCATCGGCTTCCATTCAATTTTTAGTTTGGTTTAAGTTAAAAAGTCATCAAGTGCCTAAGTTATTCCCTGTTTTAGAAACAAAAGTTTCAAAGAGAAGTCCAAGGACAATGTCCTTTATTAATTGGCTTTTAATAATGACAAATAAATATCAAAAGGTGTGGTGATTTTCAGCGAAAAGCTAATAAATCCAGATGCAAGTTAAACATTAATCATCAGAAAACAAACATAATTCTCCAAACAATTCAAAGGAATATTTTGTCTTTGAACCACAAACTGAAATTAAGGTCCACACACCCTTAGCTTGTGAAATTTAGTGTCGATTTAAATAAGGAAAAAAGACACAAAATAGAGATACTATTGTCTCCAAAGTCTTATAGCTATGTTCTAAATAAATTTGTCCCTAACAAATAAGAGATAAAATCCCGTTTAAAAATGCTGGTATTTATCCCTCGGCCTCTAAAGTTATGATTTGTTTTATGAGACTATATTACCTGTGATTTTTCAATTTTAAGCACAGAAATCAAAGTGTGTTTAAAACAAATTTATCGATTAATTCTATTAAATCTAGCAAATCAAAAATGGCAAATATTTGATCATAGATCAATTTCACAAAAAGCTAGCCGTCATAACAATCATTAGATTCCGCAATCTTAAACCACGTTCTTCCAATATATAAAAACAGATTTGAAGACAAATGCGGCGTTAAAATGTTTCTGAAATCTACTATTACGCTTCAAGCGAAAAAACCGCGAATTGTTAACAGAGAAACAGGGTGCCCCCACCCAAATCAGAAAGCTGGCCGGAAATAAATCTAACAGCCAAATAACGAATAGAGCATAGCCTTTTTCAGCCTCAACGCCAAGATTTTTTTTCACTTAATCGATAAATTAAAAGGAAAACTGTGCTCCAAATGTGCGAATGATGCCTGCTAAGTCTTTTTTGAAGGTATAACAATCCAAAAATGGCTTCAGATTAGATTCATTCAAGATTTCAATAAGTTGAGTTTCCTGGTTTTGTCCAAATTCAAGAAGTAAAAACCCTTCAGAAGTTAAAAATTGTAAGGCCTCTTTAAAAATCAATTCATAAGGTTGAAGGCCTGTTTCCCCGCCATTTAAAGCCAAATCTGGGTCAAAATTTTTAACTTCTGGCATTAAATTTTCAAGCTCTGATTCTGGAATATAAGGAGGATTGGAGAGTATGACATCAAACTTTCCCTCAAGGGTTGAAAACCAATCGCTTTTTTGAAACTTTGCCCGCGTCTCTAAACTCAACTTTTGTGCGTTTTTCTGAGCAATTTCTATTGCACCTGGGTTGATATCTACCCCAAGCCCAGTCGCAAATGGAATCTCATGCAATAAACTTAAAAGAATGCAACCACTACCTGTTCCCAAATCTAGCAATCTTAGCGGTTCATTTTTTCGCGCTCCAATCAATTCAAGCGCGTGCTCAATTAATGTTTCCGTATCAGGGCGAGGGTCTAGCGTGTCTTTTGAAATAAGAAAAGGAAGTGACCAAAATTCACTATGCCCAATAATCCGACTGATTGGTTCACGATGAAGGCGGCGCCTGGCCAGAGCAGATAATTGTGAGAGTTGAGAGGAGGTTAACTCCAACTCTTGCTGTAAAATAAAATCACTATGAGAAAGCCCCGTGACATGCTGCAAAAGTAACCGAGCATCCAAAGCAGCTGTCTCTATAGATGCATTTTCAAACGCGTCAGTGAGTTCAGACATAAGATGCTTTTGTTGAGTGGCTTTAACAGAAAAATGGGTCAAACTTTACCCCTATAAAACGAACACAAAACATAAGTTTAAAATATGGCTGTGAACTTAATCTTGACTATTCATCGCAGCCAATTGCTCAGCCTGCGCCTCGGTTACAAGTGCATCAACAATTTCATCTAAGCCTTCACCAGCAAGGGTTTGTTCAAGTTTATGTAAGGTGAGATTAATCCGATGATCTGTGACCCGGCCCTGCGGAAAGTTATAGGTGCGAATACGCTGCGAGCGATCACCAGAGCCAATTTGTCCGCGCCGTTCAGCAGAGCGTTCATCCTCTTGGCGTTGGCGCTCAGCATCATAAAGGCGAGATCGTAAAACTTTCATCGCCTTGGCTCGGTTTTTATGCTGAGATTTCTCATCTTGCTGAATAACAATAAGACCTGTTGGCAAGTGAGTGATACGAACCGCACTATCAGTTGTATTCACTGATTGTCCACCAGGCCCACTCGCGCGAAACACATCAATTCGTAAGTCTTTATCTTCAATATCAATGTCAACATCTTCAGCTTCAGGAAGCACCGCTACGGTTGCCGCTGAAGTGTGAATGCGCCCGCCAGACTCAGTTTCCGGCACCCGTTGCACACGGTGTCCACCAGATTCATATTTCAAACGCGAGAATACACCCGCCCCAGTGACACTCGCAATAATTTCTTTATAGCCACCAACCGCAGATTCATTGGAAGACATAATCTCAACCTTCCACCCCTTAAGATCTGCATAGCGTTGGTACATACGAAACAAGTCACCAGCAAAAAGCGCCGCTTCATCCCCGCCTGTGCCTGCCCGCACTTCAAGAATAGCACTGCGATTATCCGCTTCGTCTTTCGGCAATAATTTAATTTGAATGGATTGCTCAAACTCAGGGATTTTAGCCGTTAGTTCTTGAAGCTCTTCTGTTGCCATAAGCTTCATTTCATCATCTGCATCCTCATCGCTGAGAATTTCATTGAGGCCGTCAATTTCTTCCACAGTGCTAAAGTAGCTTTTAATTTCAGTAACAACCTGATCAAGCTCAGCAAATTCACGAGAAAGTTTCACAAAAACATCTTGCGCAGGACCGGCTGAAAGTTCAGTTTGCACCACTTCCCAACGAGCAACTAATTGTTCAAGCTTTTCCTTTGGCAAAGCTGACACAGATGCCATGGCCTCACTCCTATTTTTTTAAATTTATTGTTGTTTTGGAACAGTGGCTGATGTTCAAGAGGCGAATATCAATTGTCAAATGAAGGGGCAGCTATTCCATTAGATTTTTGAGATGAATGCATAGGTAAATAACACATTCATATCTATAAAAACCAGCTTAGACCATAATGAATAATGAAAAAAAGACAAGCATCTCACTCAAACTTTAACAGTGATATGACTAGCTCTAATGAGAAAAAGAATACCGTCAAGCATTTCCAATGGCAATGTACGGCCTAGTTGTTCAAGGAGCCTAGCTTTGAAAAATCAAGGCGTGGCAGTTTGCGAACAGCAGGAACTGCCAATTTATCAGCTTTTCTCATACGAGGATCTGCCACATGGACCCAATTCATGCGATAAACTGATGCCAAAGGATCCGGCATGACAAACTCAAATAAAGTGTAAATGGATTTAGAAATCGGTTTAGGAAGCTGGTCAACTCCAGACCAGAAGCGGTTTGGTTGCCAATTAATAAAACCAACCAATAAGATCATTACAAGCGCAAAATTACCAAAAATTCTTAGCCATTTATTTTTAGTTTTTGACTTTGCAGTTGTTTGTGCCATCGCTGGCTGGGCATTTACTTGAGTACCATTATTTAAAAATTGCGGATTTGAGTAAGTGCCTTGCTGTCCCATGTGAGGAGTTTGTTGCTGTTGGTCAACATATCCCTGCATCTGATGAGGAGTTGAATTAAGCCCTGCAATGGCTGTTCGTGTATCCAGTTGTTGAGCTTGAGACTGGGCCTGAGCTTGAGACTGAGCAATAATATGCGATGAATTTTGAGAATTGCTTACCGCAGAAGTAAGGGCTGCAAATCGATCCTCAAGTGATTGAGGATTAAGCTGTGAGGCTGAATTGAGCTCAGCTGTCATACCATTACGAAATTGATCCGCTACATTTTTCTTATTTGTAAGGTTGCCATTGGCAAAAGCTTTCAAACTCATATCAGAGCTTGGCATTAAAGATTGTCCATTTTGAACAAAATCATTTTGTAAAGGCGGCGGTGTTTGCGTGTTCGGTTTCAATGTTTCTAATGTTGAGGGTGTATCTGCCGTCATATTTGTTAAAAAATGTTCGGTTAGTTGTTCTCGCATACGGCGTAAAATTGGGCGATCATCAATATTCATAAATTCAGCATAACGACTAATCACTGGTTCAATCTCTTCCCATCCAGGCAAGTCATTTAAGGCACCACTTTCAAGAGCTGAGATTAAAGCTGGTGTGGTTTGCAATCGAGCAGCCAATTGAGATTGGCTCAACTGACTAGCACGCCCCATAGCTGTGAAAAGGTCACTAATTTGTTCATCAGTTTCTGATTGATGAGGCATCAATTGATTTTTAAAGGAAGTTTCAGTCGTTCCTCTTGGAGGTAAAGTTGATTGCTCAATGCTTTGCTGAAGAGAACGAGTTTTATAAGGAGCTTCTTTTTCTAAAGGGGGCGAAAGAGGCGTTGATAAAGCTTGGGGTGGTACGGCCCCAGCTAATGCTGTTTTAGTCTGTTGGTGATGAAGGTCATCAGCAGGCATGCGACCAGTAAGGTGAGGCGCTGAACTGAGATGCGAATTTGAATGTGGATCAGGTAAGTGAGGTGAGTTTATTGCTTTAACATGCGAAGTAAACGGCATTTGCTGATTTGATCTCTTCACTGATGATTGCTCAGCAGTAACGTCTTTAGCAATGTCTTTCCCTACAGCAAGGCCCTGCCCAACATTTTGGGACTCAAAATGATTAGAACGATACACGATACACACCCGTTTCAACGCAATACTAAATAGAAAAGCTCAGGACACAAAATTAACCAATTTAAGAAGCTTTTCTCTTAACTACCTTACACATATAGCTAATATTGGACAATAATGTCCTTAGTTAGGCGGAAAATTCAAGTGAAATCTGCTCAAAATGGTAAATTCATACGAGGCAAGTATTAACCTATTAACCATTTAACATGGACTTTTGATGGCGCAATTAGGAAAGTTTGAAGGCTTCTACATTGATATTCTTATCTAGAGCATAAGTCTCTAATGAAGATCGTAAAGAACCGCTTTTAGTTGCTAGAGTTTCAATCATGAATGTCTCAAGCTTTTGTAGGTCGAGTGAGAGGATCATAGATTTCACGGGGCCAATAGAAGCCGGTGACATAGAAATAGATCGTAAGCCTAGCCCTAAAAGTGCCATAGATTCTAATGGTTTACCAGCCATTTCGCCACAAAGCGTTACCGGTACATTATGTGCGTTCGCTTTTGTAATAATTTTTTGTAATACGCGAAGAAACACACAATGCAGCATATCATACCGTGCAGCCACATTTTGGTTTGTGCGATCAGCGGCAAATAAAAATTGCATCAAATCATTACTGCCAATTGAGACAAAATCAACGAGAGGCAACACTTCATCAAGCTGATAAACAATCGCTGGAACCTCAATCATAAGGCCAATTTCAAGTTGTTTAGGCCCCTCATGTCCGTGCTGTTTTAGGAAGTTTTCTTCTTTTCGAATGAGTTTTTTCGCTTTTGTGAGCTCAGAAAGGTCAGTCACCATCGGGAGCATCAAGCGCAAAACTTTCCCTTTAGACGCCTGTAAAAGCGCCCGAACTTGCGTCCGAAAGAGCCCTGGCCGATCAAGTGTCATGCGAATAGCACGCCAGCCAAGCGCTGGGTTTTGCTCACCTGCCATTCGCATATAGGGAAGAATTTTATCGCCCCCAACATCAAGCGTGCGAAAGACAACAGGCCTATGCCCAGCTGCATCAAGCACAGCTTTGTAAGTTTCCTTTTGCTCTGACATGCGCGGAAATTTAGCCGCGATCATAAATTGTAATTCAGTACGATAAAGCCCAATTCCATCTGCCCCTGATTGCGCCAAATGCGGCAGGTCAACCAACAGACCAGCATTTATTTTTAAAGAAATTTCCTGGCCATCTAATGTGATCGCATCTTTATTTCTAAGCTCTGAATATTGCTTCTGCTTGGCCGCATGAAAGCGCACTTTATCAGAATAAGCTTCAATAACATCTTGTGTGGGTCTAACAAAAACATCACCGGTGATGGCATCAACAACGATGTCATCGCCCGTATCAACCCGGTTCACAATATTAGCCGCTTCACCAACTGCTGAAATGCCAAGAGCGCGCGCAACGATCGCAACATGACTGCTTGCCCCAGATTCTTCCAGAACAAGACCGCGCAATATTTTTGGATCATAATCTAATAGTTCAGCTGCCCCCATCGTGCGCGCTACCAATATGGTATCTTCAGGCAAATTAGAGGTCGCAGCTGTCTCAGTATCACCAACAAGAATGCGCAAAAGCCGATTGCCAAGATCCTCAAGATCTTTCATGCGCTCCGCCCAAAAGCGATCCTTTTGTGGAAGCATACGTGCCCGCATGTCATTTTGCACGCGCTCAACAGCAGCTTCGGCGGTCAACCCAGAAGCAACTGCTTGTTTAAGCCGGTTAACCCAGCCCTGATCATGAGCAAATAACCGGTAAGCCTCGAGCACTTCTTTATGATCACCTGCCCGCTGTAATTCTGCTTTTGAAAGCATCTTATCAATGGAAGCACGCAGGGTCTCCAAGCCTTGATCAAGACGAAGGTTTTCATTGTGAAGATCATCAGAGAAAAATTCATGAATGGTAACACGCGGTTCATGCAAAACCACATGACCAAGCGCAATCCCATCTGAAATTGTCTCACCTGAAAAATGCCGGCTGGATGTTCGGTCTGCCATGGCCGCAACATCATCATCAAGCTCACCAGATGTAATAAGCTCAGCCACCAACATTGAGGTGGTCTCAAGAGCTTCAATTTCTTCTTCTGAATAAACTTTGCGAGCCTGGTTCTGCACCGTGATAACACCAAGAGTGCGGCCACCTCTCAAAATAGGTGTACCAAGAAAAGAATGATAAACCTCTTCCCCAGTTTCAGGTCTGTAAGAAAAGGCTGGGTGGTCTTGTGCTTCGTGAATATTAACGATCTCAGCGCGATCGGCAATAAGGCCAACAAGCCCTTCACCTTTTGCTAAATGAGTATTGTGAACGGCTTCTTTATTCAGGCCTTCTGTAGCAAATAGCTCTAAAGATCCATCGGGGCGGCGTAAATAAAGGGAGCAAACTTCAGCAACCATAATGCGGGCAATTTGCGTAACAATAGCATCGAGCCGCGCTTGCGGTTCGCCTGGCCGTGCCATTATTTCACGCAACCGGCGCATTAAAACACGCGGTGCAGCATTAGCTGGTGCCATTATATTTGCCCCAAATGATTATCCCCAATATCGCTCTCAACCAATAATGTTTAGAGCAATATCACAAAATTTATGCAGTTTCTTGATCTAAGCCAAATAAACTATGCAAAGTTCGGACCGCTAGTTCTTGATAGGCAGCATCAATTAAAATACTGATCTTAATTTCAGAAGTCGTGATCGCTTGTATGTTAATGCCCTTTTCAGCGAGTTCTTTAAACATGTTAGCTGCGACACCAGCATGGCTACGCATACCAACACCAATCACAGATACTTTCACAATATCAGTCGCGCCTTTAAGCTCAGCATAGCGTAATTCATCTTTGCTAGCCTCTAAAACAGAAATTGCCCGCTCTAAATCATCTTCAGGCACTGTAAAAGTCATATCTGTCGTAGCACCATCAGCAGAGACATTTTGTACAATCATATCAACATTGATATTCGCTTCAGCAAGAGGGCCAAACACTCTAGCTGCTACGCCAGGTTCATCAGCCACATTTATCAAAGTTACTTTTGCTTCATCTTTGGCATAGGCTATGCCACTTACAACTTGCTGTTCCAAAATCTCATCCTCATTGCATACAAGCGTTCCAATCGTGCTATTCCCATCTAAATTAACTGCCGGAACAGAGGCCGGGTCATCAAAACTAGAGCGAACAGCAAGGCGGACATTTTTCACCATAGCCAACTCAACAGAGCGGGTCTGTAAAACTTTTGCCCCTAAACTTGCCATTTCAAGCATTTCCTCATAGGAAACCTTTTCAAGTCGTTGGGCTTTTGAAACTATACGCGGATCGGTTGTATAAACCCCGTCTACATCCGTGTATATATCACAAAGGTCAGCGTCAAGTGCTGCAGCAATGGCCACTGCACTGGTGTCAGATCCACCACGCCCCAAAGTAGCCACGCGTCCATCAGGAGAAATACCCTGAAACCCTGCAATCACAGCCACAGTACCATTTTCAACTGATGTTTTAAGATCCCCACCTTTTATGTCAGTAATCCGAGCTTTACTATGTGCCTCATCAGTTTCTAAAGGAATTTGCCAACCTTGCCATGAGCGAGCTTGAACGCCTTCATTTTGCAAACAAAGGGCTAACAAACCAGATGTGACCTGTTCTCCTGAAGAAACCACCGCATCATATTCTCTCGGATCTGGTGTTTTTGCTGCATCATTCACCCAGCTAACGAGTTCGTTGGTGCGCCCTGCCATGGCAGAGACAACAACAGCCACCTTATTTCCAGCAGTAACCTCACGTTTCACATGCTGTGCAACATTACGAATACGGTCCATATCGGCAACTGATGTGCCACCAAATTTCATTACGATAAGAGCCATTTCAGCCAAACGTCCAAATGTTATATAATTGGAGCTCTCTAAACATTTTTCACACGCAAGCGCCTTAACTTTCTAAGTGATTGTCAATACTTAGAAAATTAAAGTTCAAGTTTGGGAAATGGAGAAAAAAAGAAAGAGCCTACCCAAAAAGTTATTATTTTAAAAGGGCATCTGCCCCACGACTGACCTATACATACGCCGAACTGGTAAATCGATCAACCTTGTCAAAAAAAATCATAAAAAATGATCACATTAATAAATTAAAAAGGAAGCGGAAATGTACTGGTTGACAAATCTACAAAATGTCCACTTAATTGCTTTATGAGCCAAGAAATTCATCAAAAATCAGCCACGTTAGATCCAGAAGAAATCGCTCGTTTTGGAGCAATGGCAGACGAGTGGTGGGATCCAACCGGAAAATTCCGCCCTTTGCACAAAATTAGCCCCGCAAGGTTAGCCTTTTTCAGGGAACAAATTTGTAGGCACTTTGGCCGTGAATTTGGTGCTGAAGAGGCTTTAAAAGGGTTAAGCCTCATTGATGTTGGCTGCGGCGGCGGGCTAGTAGCTGAGCCAATGGCCAAACAAGGGGCAAACGTGACCGCCATTGACCCTTCTGAAAATAACATTAAAGCGGCAAAAATCCACGCTGAGCAGCAAGGTGTCAAAATAGATTACCGCGCCTGCAAAGCGGAAGATGTCGTTGAAAATGGCGAAACGTTTGATGTCGTTTTTGTGCTTGAAGTGGTCGAGCATGTGCCAAGCGTGCCTGAATTCACAACCATGGTGTCTAAATTAGTGGCACCAGGTGGTTTAATGGTTCTCTCCACCATCAACAGAACAGCCAAAGCTTTTGCTTTAGCCATTGTAGGCGCGGAATATGTTCTTCAATGGTTGCCAAAAGGCACGCATCAGTGGAACCGCTTTGTCACACCGGACGAACTCTCAGAAATTGTCGAAAATGCGGGCCTAGTTCCACGCGAGCGCAATGGTCTTGTTTTTTCACCATTTAAAGAGAGTTGGAGCATTTCTAGCGATTGTGACGTGAATTATTTTCTTACAGCTAGTAAAGACACAAATTCCGGCTGATAGGTGCATTAGTTTATAGATGCAGTGAGAGTGTGAACGAAGTTTAATCGACAATCTCAACGCCAAGCATTGAGCGCTTCCGCCAAACGACAACGACATTGTAACTCACATTGTTTTTCTCATCAATAAGGCAAAATTCATCAGGAATACCAGCAGTATTACCAAGCTTTAATCCAAAGCCATGATCACTTCTTGTTTTGATATGGCAGGTAAATGTAGAATTTTTATCAATTTTGATAGTTGCACCTTGCAAGGTGCGAATACGAGCAGCTTTACGGTTTTCTTCCATAGTTCTTTGATTTGAAGTCTTAAGGTCTGACATTCTGTTCATTCCAGCAATCGATTTATTAAAGTTATTTTTTTGGTTCTTAGAAAAGATAATAGCGAGTATTCATTGAAGAGCCGTTGCAAAAATGTGTAAAATTTTAAACAAGTCACAAAACACTGCAGATAAACAAAATTCTTTGAATAGCGAAGGGCATGATATTAAGTCTCTGTTTTTGAAAAGAAATTAGGTTTTAGAAAAGGTGAAGATCAAAAAACAGGCTATTGAAGTTTAAGCGCGGCAAACCATATACATTATCGAGTATAAAATTTGAGAAAAAATCAGATGAATGGCATTTCGACTTATTAAAGCCCGAATAAATAACTAAACTAAGATTAATTAACGAATTTTAACGCGATTGCCGCTAAAATAAAAGAGATGACAAAAAATATGCCCAGCATGATTAGGATTAACAATGCCCATGTGCTGGGATTTGAAGAAATTGAACAAACATTAGAGCATATAGCAAACCTTCAAACTGAAAGCGGTTATCCGCCGTTTAATATTGAAAGAGAGCTTAACGAGACAAACAAAGAGACGATATTAAATATCACCCTTGCCGTGGCTGGATTTACAGCAGATTTGCTGGAAGTGATCGTAGAAGGGAGAAATTTAATAATTACTGGCAAGAAAGCTACCGAAGAAAATTTTGAGTTTTTGCATCAAGGAATAGCCACTCGTCAGTTTAAAAAGAAATTTATACTGGCTGAAACGATAGAAGTTTTATCCGCCACACTTAAAAACGGATTATTGATTATTAAACTCAAAAAACCTGAACCAATAATGGTTCAAAGAAACATACCAATTACGACAGCATGAGGATTTAGAAAAATCATGCAAACCAGAGTAAATAAAGTAAGGCCCACTATTAAGGGCATTCATGGATCTAGCGAGCCGAAAAATGGCTCAAAAATGAAAGGGTAAAGTCATGTTAGAGCTCACAAACCCGAAAATTGAAGATTATCATGTAAAATCCATGACAGAAGAAGACTTTGCCGATTTGGGAATGGATGATGTTGTCTACGTCCAGGAAGTAACCTTGGATGAGGCGCAGTCTTTATTTCCCGAAATTGAAGAGTTTCCTGAAATCGGGCACTTTTATGCTCTGCACGCAGCAAATGGCACCCCAGTTCTTCTAGCGGAAGACCTCTATTCAGCCAAAGAAGCTGCTGAAAACAATAAATTATACGTCCACACCGTGAACTAGCGCGGATGCTGGTGGGCATCTAAAGCGCAGCTAAGAAAGCGCGGATGCTAGTGATCATCTAAAGCGCAATTGCGGTTATTTACACGGATGCTTTGTGGGCATCTGAAGTAAAGAAATGTCAACTGAAGCATAGAAAAGCCATCTGAAGTGAAGAAATGCCAACTGGAGTGCCCAAAAAAAGCGCTTGGAATAGCAGTGAGATAAAAAAAGAGCCCTGAAATCACTCAGAGCTCTTTTTTAATTCTTATGGAATTCTATCAAAAACCACTTTTTTAGCTAAATTTAAGCTCAAATAAGCTAATTATGCCGCGTGAGACGCAGAGGCTTCAGTTAAAACTGAATAAAGAGCACCCTGCTCTCTAGAGCCTCGTAATTTATCTAAAATTTGTGGGTCACGTATAAGCCGTGAAATGCGCGCTAAGGCTTTTAAGTGGTCAGCACCTGCTGTTTCAGGAGCCAAAAGAAGGAAAACCAGGTCAACTGGCTCATCATCAAGTGAGTCAAAGTTAACTTTCTCATCTAGCCGCGCAAAAACGCAAATAATCCTGTCAATTGATGGCAATCTACCATGGGGAATAGCAACACCTTGCCCAATACCGGTAGAGCCGAGCCTCTCCCGCTGTAACAAGACATCAAAAATATCCCTCTCATCCAATTCGGTTTTTTCAGCAGCAACACGCGCAAGTTCTTGTAGCACGTGCTTCTTGCTTTTTGCCTTTAACGAAGGAT